>DASRUS010000357.1:0-2775 GCA_035687825.1 Myxococcota bacterium
GATCGTGCCGTAGGGCCCGAGCGCCTCGCGGTCGGGCCAGCCGGTGAGCGCGTTGAAGCCCGCGATGGCGGAGCCCTGCCCGCCGAAGCCCGGGTAGTGGCGCTGCGGCCCGGTCTGCCCGAAGAGGCAGGCGGAGAGCCACACGAGGTCGGGGCGGATGCGGAGCGCGCTCTCCGCGTCGAGGCCGAAGCGCGCCATCACGCCCGGTGCGAAGTTCTCGGTCACCACGTCCGCCCAGGCCACGAGGCGCCGCGCCAGCGCCGAGCCCTCGGGCTTCGTGAGGTCGAGGCGCACGCTGCGCTTGCCCGCGTTCAGGAGCACGAACATCGGCGAGCCGTCGAGGCCGAAGGGATTCGCGCCCGGGAGCGCGCGCAGGAAGTCGGGGCGGCGCGACGACTCCACGCGCACCACCGTGGCGCCCTGCTCGACGAAGGGACGCGTCACGAGGGGCCCCGCGGCGCCCGAGCCGAACTCGAGGATCTTGAGCCCCGCGAAGATCCCGCTTCCGACGCGATCGTGTGTCTGACCTGTCGGCGCAGCCGCCGTGCTGCGCGGCGCGCCCGTGTCTCCCCAGTCGCGCAGGACCTCCGCACCGTGCTCGCCCACCCGCGGCGCACGACCCCGCACCTCCGTGTCGCCCGCGCTCGAGCGCGCGAAGCGCGCGGGGTGCTCGAGGCGGACGCCGGGATCGGGGGACGCGAGCCCCGCGAAGAAGTCGCGCGCGCGGAGCTGGTCCTCCGCGAGCACCCCCGCCGCGTCGTTGCAGGGCGCGAGGAGGATCCGGCGGCGCAGCGCCTCGCCGAAGAGCTCTCCTCGCGTCTTGGCCCGGAAGAACTCGCCGAAGGCCGCCTCGAGGCGCGCGATCTCCGCGTCCCCGAGCGTGTTCGGGTCGAAGCGCGACCAGTCCAGGGCGCGCAGCCAGCCGGGCGCCATGCCGCTCTCGGCCATGAGCTCCACCAGCGCCACGAGCCCCGGCACGCGCGCGGGCCCGCCGCGCAGGCCGAAGCTCACGTGGCCGTCCTTCGCGGGCCAGATCTCCCGGGTGCGCCCCGTGCGCGGGCCGCTCCGGCGCGGCGCCCGGCCGCGCAGAGCGAGCTGGCCCGGTCCGCCCATCAGGGTCCCGAGCTGGCACTCCTGGAGCGAGACGTCCACGCGCTCGCCCCGCCCGGTCGTCTCGCGCGCGTGGAGCGCCAGCACCACGCCGAGCACCGCCTCGGGCGCGCCGTGGAACGTCGAGGTCGGGAGCGTGCAGCGCAGCGGCGCGCGATCGGGGTCGCCCGTCAGCGCCGCGTTCCCGCCCATGGCCACCACCACGAGATCGCTCGCGTGAAAGCGCGAGCGAGGGCCTTCGCTTCCGAAGGGGGTGATCGAGCAGTGGACGAGCCTGGGGTTGCGCGCGCGCAATCCCACCCCGCCGAGGCCGCGTGCGTCGAGCCAGCCGGGGGGGAGGCTCTCGAGGAGGACGTCCGCGCGCGCCACGAGGGAGCGGAAGCCGTCGCGCCCCGCCTCGCTCTCGAGGTCGAGGACGATGCTGCGTTTGCTCGTGTTCAGCGCGAGCCAGCGCAGGCAGCGCTCCGGGTCCTCGCGACCCCCCAGGAAGGGGCCGCGCCGGCGCCCCGGATCGCCGCCGGGAGGCTCGACCTTCACCACGTCCGCGCCGAGCTCGGCCAGCAGCTTGCCCGCGAGCCAGCCGGACTCGTCCGTGAGATCGAGCACGCGAACGCCCGCGAGCACGCGGCCTCCCTGGATCCGACGCGGCGTCAGAAATCTAACACAGCGTCAGATCGGCCCCGGGCCCGTGCTAGGCTGGGCCGCGCGGGGGAAAGCGCGTGCACGTCCGCGAGCTCTTCGACCTGACCGGCAAGACCGCCCTCGTGACCGGCGGCGGCCGCGGCCTGGGGCGGCACATGGCGCTGGGCCTCGCCGAGGCGGGCGCGGACGTCTTCGTGGCGTCGCGCAAGCTCGCGAACTGCGAGGGTGTGGCGCGCGAGATCGAGAAGCTCGGCCGGCGCGCCGCTGCCTTCGCCGTGGACCTCGCGCAGCCCGAAGAGGTCGAACGCCTCGCGGACGCGGTCTTCGCGGCGACGCCGCGCCTCGACGTGCTCGTGAACAACGCGGCAATCCTCTGGGGCGCGCCGACCCTCGAGTATCCCCTGGAGGCCTGGGAGCGCGTCTTCGCCGTGAACGTGCGCGGCCTCTGGCTCCTCTCCCAGCGGATGGCGCGGCACATGAAGGAGCACGGCGGTGGGAGCATCATCCACGTGAGCTCCTATTCGGGGCTGCGCGGGGCCACCGAGGAGGGCATGCCCGCCGTCGCCTACAACGCGAGCAAGGGGGCCGTCATCACGCTCACCAAGGACATGGCGGTGAAGCTCGCGCGCCATGGCATCCGCGTGAACGGGATCGCCCCGGGCGCCTTCGACACGGACATGATGGAGCACCTGCGCCGCGACCCGGAGCGCCTGCGCCGCTACCTCGCCACGGTCCCCCTCGGCCGCGCCGGCGGCGAGGACGACATCAAGGGCGTGGTCGCCTTCCTCGCGAGTGACGCCTCCGCCTACGTGACCGGCCACACGCTCGTCGTGGACGGCGGGACGACGGCGTACTGAGGCGCCTGGGACCCGGGGCCGCTCTAGGCGAGACGAGCATCGCGAGCTTGCGACCCAGAGGTGGGCCAGCCAGCAGACAGTATCCGAAGCCGCGAGCTCGACGCGAAGTAGTCGAAGGCCGACTCCGAGGCCGCGAAGCGAGGCGGGGCCGCTGTGCGCGCGGGAC
>DASRUS010000358.1:0-2288 GCA_035687825.1 Myxococcota bacterium
GACCTCGCCGCGGAGCAGGGCGGCAACTGCCCGCTCACGCAGGCGGACCGGGTCGTGATCGAGAACGGCGTCATGATCCTCGGGCCCACGAACCTGCCGAGCGAGGCACCGCTGCACGCGAGCCAGATGTACGCGCGCAACGTGAGCGCGTTCCTGCGCCACCTCGCACCGAAGGCGCAGCTCACGCTCGACCTCTCCGACGAGCTCACGCGCGCGCCGCTGCTCACGCACGAGGGCAAGCTCGTGAACGAAGCCGTGCAGGCGCGCCTCGGCGGAGCCGCCTGACGCGCGCGCGTCTGCGACGCCCGCCGCGCGACCTCTCCCCCGCGCACCTCCCCCGCAGCGGTGCGATACCCTCGCGCGCACGGAGGTGGACATGAGTCCGGAGTTCTTCTGGCCAAGCCTCGGCCTCCTCGCCGTCTTCGTCCTCGTGCTCGCGAACGCCTACTTCGTCGCCACCGAGTTCTCCCTCGTGGCGGTGCGCCGCAGCCAGGTGAAGCTCTGGCGGGCGGCGGGGCGGCGGGGCGCCGAGGCGGCCCAGCGCGCCATCGAACGCCTCGACGACTCCATCGCGGCGACGCAGCTCGGGATCACGTTGGCGAGCATCGGCCTCGGCTTCCTGGGCGAGCCCGCCCTCGCGCGGCTGATCGCGCCCGGCCTCGCGGCGCTCGGCCTCGAGGGAGCCATCCCCGTCCACACCGTCGCGGTGGTGCTCGCGTTCTCGCTCGTGACCTTCCTGCACGTCGTGATTGGGGAGCTCGCCCCGAAGGCGGTGGCCCTCGACCGCCCGGGCCCGGTGGCCCTCGTGTGCGCGGCTCCGCTCCTGGTCTTCTCCCGCGTCTGCTCGCCGGTGATCCGCGTCATGAACGGAGCGGGCAACGCGCTGGCCCGCGCGCTCGGCGCTCGCTCGGCCGCCGAGGCGGGGCAGGTGCACTCCGCGGAGGAGCTCCAGCTCCTGGTCTCCGAGGCGAGCGAGGCGGGCGCGCTCCGCCCCGCCACGGGCCGCATCCTCGGCAACGTGTTCACCCTCTCGAGGATCCAGGTGCGCGAGGTCATGGTGACGCGGGAGCGCGTGCGCGCGATCCCGCGTCGCATCGACCCGGATCGGCTGCTCGACCTGCTGCGCGAGGAGGGCTACACGCGCCTGCCGGTCTACGAGGAGACCCTCGACCGGATCGTGGGGATCCTGCACACGAAGGACCTCTTCCACCTGTACGCGAAGCACCGCGTGGTGATCCTCGAGGACGCGCTCCGGCCGTCCATCGAGATGCGCCCGGACGTCTCCATCTCCACGGCGCTGGCGACCTTCCGGCGGCTGCACAGCCACCTCGCGATCGTGCGCGAGGAGGCAGGCCCGCTGCTCGGCATCGTGACGCTCGAGGACGTGCTCGAGGTGATCGTGGGCGAGATCGAGGACGAGCACGACCTGCCCGCCGCCGGGCCCGGGTCCGCGTCCGCTCCCGCTCCCGGATCGGAGCGATGAAGCTCGTCCGGACCGGGCTGTGGATCCTCGTCGCGACGCTCGGCGCGGGCGCGCTCGCCGTGATCGCCAGCGCCCGGGGCGAGGCGATCTCGAGCGTGTGGTTCCTGGCCGCGGCGCTCTGCGTGTACGCGATCGCGTTCCGCTTCTACTCCGCGTTCCTCGCCACGCGCGTCTTCGCCCTCGACGCCGCGCGCCCGACGCCCGCGCACCGGCTGCGCGACGGCAAGGACTTCGTGCCCACGAACCGCTGGGTCGTCTTCGGCCATCACTTCGCCGCGATCGCCGGGCCCGGCCCCCTCGTGGGCCCCATCCT
Source organism: Myxococcota bacterium (assembly GCA_035687825.1). Classification (GTDB taxonomy): domain Bacteria; phylum Myxococcota_A; class UBA9160; order UBA9160; family DASRUS01; genus DASRUS01. Next base: position 1,797 of record DASRUS010000358.1, read on the forward strand.
CGCCGCGCAGTTCGGCTATCTGCCGGGCACGCTCTACATCCTGATCGGCGTCGTGCTCGGCGGCGCGGTGCAGGACTTCACGATCCTGGTGGGATCCATGCGCCGCAATGGCAAGAGCCTCGGCCAGATCGTGCGCGAGGAGATCGGGCCCGTGGGCGGCGCCGCGGCGCTGGTGGGCGTGCTGGCCATCATGGTGATCCTGATCGGCGTGCTCGGCCTCGTGGTGGTGAACGCCATGTTCGGGAGCCCCTGGGCCACCTCGACGGTGGCCGCCACGATCCCCATCGCGCTCGCCATGGGGATCTACATGGTGCGCGTGCGCCCGGGGCGCGTGCTGGAGGCGACGGTCTGGGGCCTCGGGCTCGTGCTCTTCGCGGTCTTCGCCGGGCGTTGGGTGGACCAGAGCGCGACGCTGCGCCCCTGGTTCGACCTCGACAAGCCGGCGCTCGCGCTCGCCCTCATCGTCTACGGCTTCCTGGCGAGCGTGCTCCC
>DASRUS010000359.1:0-7919 GCA_035687825.1 Myxococcota bacterium
CGTCGGGCGCGATCGCCTCGTCGGTGAGCGTCCCCGTCAGGCCCTGGAGCTCGAGGGCGAAGGACGCCATCTGCTGCCGGAGGGGTGCCCCGACGAGCTTCCCGATGGAGGCCTCGGGCCCGGGCGTCTGGCCGTGCGAGAGCGCGGTCTGCGTCCGGTAGCCCGTGTACTGGAGGCCCTTCGTCTTCACGTAGAAGTCCGCGAGGCGCTGGCGCACCGCGGGGTCCTCGAGCGCCGGCCGCCCGTTCCAGTCGGTGTCCTTCGCCAGGCGCAGCAGGTCCCGGAAGCCGGGCCCGCCCGTCCCCGAGCCGATGGAGGCGCGCTCGTTCATGAGGGTCGTGATGGCTCCGCGCCAGCCGTCGTTCACCTTGCCGACCACGTTCTCTTGGGGGATGCGCACGTCCGTGAAGAAGACCTGGTTGAAGCTCTGTCCGCCGTTGATCTGCTTGATGGGGCGGATCTCGATCCCCGGGGCCTGCATGTCCACCACGAAGTAGCTGATGCCCGCGTGCTTCGCCGCGGCGAAGTCCGTGCGCGTCAGGATCATCCCCCAGCGGCTGTACTGCGCGCCCGTGGTCCATATCTTCTGGCCGTTCACGATCCAGTGGTCGCCGTCGCGCACGGCGCGCGTGTTGAGTCCGGCCAGGTCCGAGCCCGCGGCGGGCTCGCTGAAGAGCTGGCACCAGATCTCCTCGCCGCGCAGCATGAGGCGCAGGTAGCGCTGCTTCTGGGCGTCGGTGCCGTGCGCCATGAGCGTGGGGCCCAGCATGCCCAGGCCGATTGCGAAGATGTCCGGCGGGGTCTTGTAGCGGCTCTCCTCCTGGCGCCAGACGACGCTCTGGCTGGCCGTGCCGCCGCGGCCGCCGTACTCCCGGGGCCAGGTGATGCAGGCCCAGCCTCCATCCGCCTTCTTGGCCTGCCACTGCTGCGCGCGCTTCACCGTGGCGGGATCGCTGCGCTCGTCCAGGAGTCCCGTATCGGCCTCGTCGGCGGGGCGCAGCTCGGCGTTGCGCTCGAGCCAGGCGCGGCACTCGGCCCGAAAATTGGCCTCTTCGGGGGTATCGTCGAAGTCCACGAGGTCCTCCTCAGGCTGCGAGCCGTTCGATGAGCTTCTCGCGCCACTCGCCCGCGCTGCCGAGCGCGAGGCCCAGGAGCTTGGCGCGGCGGTAGAAGAGATGGCAGTCGTATTCCCAGGTGAAGCCGACGCCGCCGTGGAGCTGGATCATCTCCGCGCCGGCCAGCTCGAAGGCGTCGCTCGCGCCGACGCGCGCGCCGCACGCCGCGGTGGGGAGCTGGTCGGATCCGTCCGAGAGCGCCCAGGCGCCGTAGTAGACGTTCGAGCGCGCCAGCTCGATCGCGACGTAGAGATCCGCGAGGCGGTGCTTCACGGCCTGGAACGACGCGATGGGGCGGCCGAAGGCGTAGCGGCCCAGCGTGAACTCGCGGGTGATCTCGAAGGCGCGCTGCGCACCGCCGATCTGCTCGAAGGCCATCAGCACCGCGGCGCGGTCGAGCAGGCGCTCGAGGAGGGCCACGCCCTGGCCCGCCTCGCCGAGCCGTTCGGCGGGAGCGTCGCGGAAGACGATGCGGCCCTGGGAGCGGGAGGGGTCGATGCACTCGAGGGCGCTGCGTTCGACCCCCGGACCGTCGAGCTCGACGAGGGCCAGGGAGATTCCGCCGCTCTCGCGCGCCACGACCAGCGCGAGCCCCGCCACGTCGCCCTCGGGCACGGGCAGCTTCGTGCCCGTCACGCGAGCGCCGTCGAAGCGCGTCTCGATGCGGTCCGCGCGCGCCCGCCCCGGGCGCTCGCTCGCGGCCAGCGTGCCGATCCGCTCACCGGAGACGAGGCGCGGCAGGTGGCGGCGCTTCTGGTCCTCGCTGCCGGCCAGGAGCAGCGCTTCCGTCGCGAGGTAGACGGACGAGGAGAAGGGGATCGGCGCCAGGGCCCGCCCGACCTCTTCGGCGAGGAGCGAGAGCTCGAGCGCGCCGAAGCCCGCTCCGCCGTACGCCTCGGGCACCGCGGCGCCGAGCCAGCCCATCTCGGCGGCGCCCTTCCAGAGCTCGGGGCTGTAGCTCGCGTTCGATTCGAGGACGCTCCGGGGGACGGCGAGGGGACAGTGCTCCGCGAGGTAGTCGCGGGCCGTCTTCTGCAGGAGCTTCTGCTCCTCGGAGAAGTCGAAGTTCATGCGCGGGTCCGCCTTTTCTCGTTGATCCTCGAGTCAATATTACCTCGGATCCCGGGTCGGGCGAGCGAAATCCTGCGCCCTCAGCCCGGCCCGGGCTGGTCCGCTGCGCAGAGGTGGCCGACCACGTTCGCGAGGAGCCGCAGGCCCAGGTCGTCGCGGATCGTGAGGATCGACTCGGGATGGAACTGCACCGCAGCCACCGGGAGCTCTCGGTGCTCCACCGCCATGATGACGCCGTCCTCGGTCTCTGCGATCACGCGCAGGGGCGCGGGGAGCTTCTCCGGTCGCGCGAAGAGGGAGTGGTAGCGCCCCGCGGCGAACCGCTCGGGAAGGCCCGCGAAGAGCGCGCTCGGGGCGGCCTTCACCACCGAGGCCTTGCCGTGCATGGGCGTCTCCAGGACGCCGAGCTCACCGCCGAAGTGCTCGACGATCCCCTGCAGCCCGAGGCACACGCCGAACACGGGGATGGCGCGCGCGAGGAGCTCGCGCAGCGTGCCCGAGACGTCGAAGTCCCGGGGCGCGCCGGGCCCGGGCGAGAGCACCACGAGGTCGGGGCGCCGCTCGTCGAGGAGCGCCGCCGGGAATCCCGCGCGGAGCGTCACCACCTCGGCCCCCGTCTGGCGCAGGTAGTTCGCGAGCGTGTGGACGAAGGAATCCTGGTGGTCCACGAGGAGCACGCGGCGTCCCGCGCCGGGGAGCGAACGCTCGCGCGGCGCGCTGCGCGGCACGCCGCGCGGACGGCGCAGGGCGTCGAAGAACGCCGACGCCTTCACCAGCGTCTCGCGCTCCTCCTCGTCGGGATCCGAGTCGAAGAGCAGCGTCGCCCCCACGCGAATCTCCGCCACGCCGTCCTTCACGCGAATCGTGCGCAGGGTGAGCCCCGTGTTGAGGTTCCCGTCGAAGCCGAGCACGCCCACCGCGCCGCCGTACCAGGCCCGCGGCGAGCGCTCGTGGTCCTCGATGAACTGCATGGCCCAGGTCTTGGGCGCGCCGGTCACGGTGACCGCCCAGGCGTGGGCGAGGAAGGCGTCGAGGGCGTCGAAGCCGTCGCGCAGCTCCCCCTCCACGTGGTCCACGGTGTGGATCAGGCGCGAGTACATCTCGATCTGACGCCGGCCGATCACGCGCACCGAGCCCGGCACGCAGATCCGCGACTTGTCGTTGCGGTCCACGTCCGTGCACATGGTGAGCTCGGACTCGTCCTTCGCCGAGTTCAGGATCGTGCGGATCTGCTCGGCATCGGCGATGGCGTCCTCGCCGCGCGCGATGGTGCCGGCGATGGGGCAGGTCTCCACCCGGCGCCGCTCGACCCGCACGTACATCTCCGGCGAGGCCCCCACCAGCCACTCGGCGTCGCCGAGGTTCATGAGGAAGCCGTAGGGCGCGGGGTTGCGCTCGCGCAGACGGCGGAAGAGCTCCGAGGGCGGAGCGGGGCAGGGCTCGAAGAAGGTCTGGCTCGGCACCACCTCGAAGAGGTCGCCCCGCCGGAACGACTCGCGCGCGACGCGCACCTGCGTCGCGTACTCGCCGGGGGCGTGGTCGCAGGGAGGCGGGACGGAGGCTGCCGCCACGAAGGCGGCGACGGCGCCCGTGCGCGGGCGCCCGCGCGTCGTCGCGCCCTCGGCCTCGAAGTCGTAGCGCACGCGCAGCGCCACCTCCTTGCGGTGGTCCACGAGCAGGAGGTCGTCGGGCAGGTAGAGCACCAGGTCGCGCTGCAGCCCGGGGCGGGGCAGGCGCAGGCGCAGCGGCTCGAACTGGAAGGCGAGGTCGTAACCGAAGGCGCCGTACAGCCCGAGGTGCGGATCCGCGTCGGACGCGAAGAGCCCGACGAGGGCGCGGAGCAGGGAGAAGACCGACGGCTGCCGGCTGCGCTCCTCCTCGGGGAAGCGGCCCGCCGGCGCGCGGACCTCGGCGTCGAGGGCGAGGCCGGAGGCGTCGAGGCGTTCGAGCACGCCCGACGCGCGGAAGGCGGCTGCGATCGCCGGCAGGAGCGCCGCGCCGCGCTCGTTCAGCGCGAGCGTGCGCACCCGGCGACCGCGCGCCTCGATCGCGAGCGGGGGGTGCGCGAAGCCCATGTCCCAGCGCGTGTAGCGGCCGGGGTACTCGTAGCTCGAGGCCAGCAGCACGCCGCGCTCGCCGTCGAGGCGCTCGATCATGGCCTCGAGCTCGGGGACGCCGTCCACGCGCTCGAGCGTGCGCTCGACGCGGATCCCGCCGCGGGTGACGAAGCTCGTGGAGCCATCGCGTTCGCGCGTCACGCAGACCTCCGATCCGCTGCGAGGCACCCCAAAAACGAAACCGCCGCCTCGTGGGGGGAGGCGGCGGTCCCTCGACACGACGAAGCCGCCTCCCGAGAGACGGCTTCGTGGAAATCGATCTCAGTGCGCGTGGCGGGCCGTCTCCTGGATCAGGAGGGCCACCACCAGCGAACCACGGGGACGGCGTCGCGCACGGGCGAAGCCTCGCCGATCCGCGCGAGGGCGTCAAGGAGGGCGCGGTGGCGGCGCCCCTGGGTGACCGCCGGAAGCGTCTACTCGCTCTCCGCCGTGCCCAGCGCGGCGCGGGCCTTGCGCTCCCAGGTCGCGAGGGGGAGGCCGTCGCGCGCGCTGCGGACGCGTTCGCGGAGCTCCGGAAAGCCGTCGCGCGCGCGGCTCCACTCCTCGGCGAAGCGCCCCGAGCGGATCTCCTCCAGCACCGCGCCCATGCGTTCGCGCAGCGTGGCGTCGAGGTCGGCGAAGCGGCCCGCGCGCGTGATCGATCCGTACTGGCTCGTGTGGGAGTGGTAGTCCATCTGCTCGAGCATCCCGACCTCGGCGATCTTCTGGAAGGCGTAGGCGAGCTCGCCCGAGAGGTAGAGCTCGAGGAGCACCGCCTCGGGGGGATAGCCGCGGTCCACGAGCGTCTGCACCGCTGAGAGCATCACGCGGCCGAAGGCCGGACCGAAGGCCTGCTCCGTGAAGAGGTCGAGGCACGCCTCGTCGTGGAGCGACATCTCGATGCAGGCCCGGCGCGGGGAGCCAATGGCGCGGGCGAGCGCGCGCATGCGATCGTGCGCGGTGCCCGTCGCATCCTGGTGTACGCCGACGAAGCTCGGGAACCCCTGGCCCGAGACGAAGCGGTCGCGCACGCCCGGGCCGATCATGCGCGGCGCCACCAGCACCACGTCCACGTCCGGCGGCGGGCGCACCCCGCCGAAGGCCACGCCGTAGCCCGAGGCGAAGTCGAGGAGCTTGCCCGGGCGAAGCTGCGGGGCGACCTCGCCGGCGAAGACCTCGGGCATCACCTCGTCGGGCACCAGCAGCAGGATCGCGTCCGCCCGCGCGCAGGCCTCGGCGATGGGGAGCGCCTCGAAGCCGTCGGCCCGCGCCCGGTCGAGGGAGGCGTCGGCGATGTTCCCGACGACCACGGCGAGCCCCGAGTCGCGCAGGTTCAGCGCCTGGGAACGCCCCTGGTTGCCGTAGCCCACCACCGCGAGCCGCTGGCCCGCCAGCGGGCGAAGCTCGGCCGCTCCGTCGCGAAGGATCCCGGTCATGGCTCGACCTCCCTTGGCGGTCCATCATACCCGGGCGCATCCGGAGGCGAAGTGAAGAACGCGGTGCGGGCCACCTACCGCCTCGCGGTGGAGCCGAGCCAGCTCGACGCCCGCGTCGAGGCGCTCCGCTACGAGCAGACGGTGGAGCTCCCGCCCGCGGCGGTGACGGATCCCTTCGTGCGCGACGAGATCCTGCCGAGCGTGGCAGGCGTGGCGGAGGATCCCCGGGGCGGCTTCCGCGTGACCGTCGCCTACCCCGAGCTCGCCACCGCCCTCGACCCCGCCCAGCTCCTGAACGTGCTCTTCGGGAACTCGTCGATGCACGCGGACGTGGAGCTCGTCGCCGTCACGCTGACGCCCGCCCTCGAGTCGCGCCTCGGGGGACCGCGCCTCGGCGCCGCCGGTTTGCGCGCCCTCGCGGGAGGGGCAGGGCGCGCGCTCACCTGCACCGCGCTCAAGCCCATGGGGCTCTCGTCCAAGGACCTGGCCGCGCTCTGCGCGCGCTTCGCCCGGGGCGGCATCGACGTGATCAAGGACGACCACGGCCTCGCGGATCACGCGACGGCGCCCTTCGAGGAGCGCGTGACGCTGTGCCAGGCCGCCGTGGAGGAGGAGGTGGCCCGCAGCGGGCGGCGCATCCTCTACGCGCCGAACCTGGTGGGGACGCCGGGGGCGATCCGCACGCGGCTCGAGTTCGCGCGGCACCGAGGCGTGCGTGCGGTCCTGGTGGCGCCCATGCTCGTGGGGCTTCCGCTGCTGGCGGAGCTCGCGAGCGCGAGCGAGGGCATCGCGATCCTCGCGCACCCCGCCTTCGCGGGCGCGCAGCGCATCGCCTTCGACGCGCTTCTCGGGACGCTCTTCCGCGCGTACGGAGCCGACGCGTCGATCTTCCCCCACGCGGGGGGTCGCTTCGGCCTCGACCTCGACACCTGCCGCCGCCTGGTCGGGGAGCTGCGCGCGCCTCGCGACGGCCTCCTCGCGACGCTGCCCGTGCCCGCGGGCGGGATGAGCGTCGAGCGCGTGCGCGAGCTCGTCGCGTTCTACGGGACGGACTGCATGCTGCTCGTGGGCGGCAGCCTCTACGTGGCGGGGGCCGATCTCGATCGGCGCATCCGCGAGTTCGTGGACGCCGTGGCGCGCGCGAGCGAGGCGCCGGGTCGGGGCGACGCGTGAGCGCGCGCGCCCGGGAGGGAGCTACTGGGCGAGCTCCCGGGGCCGGCGGCCCATCACCGCGAGCCCGAGGAGGCCGAGGGCGACGGGGAGCGTCGTGCCCGCATCGGGGAGCCCGTGCGGGGCGGCGGCCCGAAGCTGCGCACCCGTGACGGGCCGGGCGGCGGCCGTCGCCGCCGCCGTCGAGGTCGCGAGGACGGGGGCCGAAAGGGTGACCAGCGCGAGCGCCAGGAGCAGCCAGTGGCGAAGTGGGATCGCGCGGCCGGGTCGCGCGGGAGCGCGCGGAGCGGCGTCGGCGGCGGGATCCGTCGTCTCGTAGTGAATTCCCATCGCGCATTGAATTCGTCTCGGCGCGGACGAACTTGAGGCCAATCGTGAGCTTCATCACGCTGACTGCGCGTGGGGATGAAGGAAATCATTCCGCTTCGAGCGTGTCAGAGTGCCTCTGCTCCCGCGTTGCCGGCTCTCGAGGGCGCACCCGAGCCTTCACTCGTGCGCGAGCCGGCGGCAGGTCCGGGGGACGCCCCGTGCCCCGCCCGGTCCGGGGGCGCGGCCACGCGCTCACTCCCTCCGTGGCGAGCCGAACGCGGTGAGGATCGCCTCGTGCAGGTCGCCCGCGATCCGCGCGTGGCCGCCCACCTCGGGGTGCACGAGATCGAAGCGGCTGAAGTAGGCCTCGGTCTCGCGCCCCGGCGGTGGGGCGGTGCGGAGCCACGCGGCGCCGTGCTCCCGGGCGACCCGGACCGTGATCTCCTGGTAGAGACGATGAGCATCGAGCAGGCGCTCGAAGCTCGCGTAGCCGGTCTCGAAGAGCAAGAGCTGACGCTCGGCGATCTCCGGCGTGAAAGGAGCCGCGGGCGCGTCGAGGAGGATCGTGCGGACGCGCCGGTCGTGGGCGAGCTCGATCATGCGGGAGAGGTGGAACGCGTAGTCCTCGGGCTCGACCCAGGTCGTCGGGCGGGACGAGAGCCGCTCCAGCGTGTAGCCCTCGCGCGGCGTGGGGATGCCCCGATACAGCAGCACGCCGAGGA
>DASRUS010000360.1:0-8689 GCA_035687825.1 Myxococcota bacterium
CGCCCCGAACTGCTGGCGACCGCACTCCGCGGAGACGAACGCCATGGCGAGGGGGCGCAGGCCCATGCCTCCCCACTCCCGCGGCATGTGCGGCGCCCACAGCCCCTCGGCCTTCGCCTTCTCGCGCAGCTCCTGGAGGGCCGGGCGCCAGGCGCGCAGGTCGTTCTTCTCGCGCAGGTGCGCCTCGGTGGGCGCCATCTCGCTCTGCATGAAGGCGCGGATCCGGTCGCGGGCTTCGAGAACTTCGGGGGGCAGGGTGAAGTCGATGGCCACGGCGTCCTCCTGGCGGGTCGCCGCGATTCTAGACCAGAACCGGATCCGTCGTGCGGTCGACTAGACTCGGTCGCCATGCCGGCGGACCGTCTCCTCACGCGGCCCTTCGTGGCGTGCTTCGTCGCGAACCTGGCCCAGGGCATCTCGTTCAACCTGTTCCTGCACTTTCCCGGGTTCCTGAAGGAGCTCGGCTCGAGCGAGGTGGAGATCGGCCTCGTGACCAGCGTGACCGCGCTGGCCGCGGTGGCGGTGCGGCCCTGGGTGGGGCGCAGCATGGACGCCCGCGGGCGCCGTCCCCTGATCCTGGCCGGGGGCGCGCTCAACGTGGTCGTCTGCGCGCTCTACCTCACGGTCTCGGGGGTGGGGCCCTGGGTGCTCGCGATCCGCGTGGCCCACGGGCTCGCGGAGGCGCTCATGTTCGCAGCGCTCTTCACCTACGCGGCCGACCACGTCCCGGCGAGCCGGCGCACGGAGGGGCTCGCGCTCTTCGGCGTCTCGGGGATGCTCCCCATCGCGCTGGGCGGGCTCCTCGGCGACGCGCTCCTCGTCCGCTTCGACTACGCCGCGATCTTCGCCGCGGCCCTGGGCTTCGCGGTCGTCGCGCTGTTCCTCTCTCTCCCGCTCCGCGACGCCCCGCGCTCGCCGGCGGGGCACGAGCCCTCGCGGAGCTTCGGCGCGGTGGCGGTGCAGCGCGACCTGCTGCCCCTGTGGCTGATCGGGACGGCCTTCTCCCTCGCCCTCGCCGCGGTGTTCGTCTTCATCAAGCCCTTCGTCCTGGAGACGGGCCTCGGCACGGTGGGGCTCTTCTTCACGAGCTACACCGGCGTGGCGTTGCTGCTGCGCCTCTTCTTCGCGTGGCTCCCGGATCGCGTGGGGCCCAAGCGGCTGCTTTTCCCGGCGCTCGGGACGCTCGTGATCGGATTCCTGCTCCTCGCCGGCGCGCAGACCCCGCGCGACGTGCTGCTCGCCGGGGCGTGCTGCGGCGCCGGTCACGGCTACACCTTTCCGATCCTGTTCGGGATGGTGGTGACGCGCGCGCGGGAGTCGGAGCGCGGCGCGGTGCTCTCGATCTTCACCGCCCTCTTCGACGCGGGCGTGCTCGTGGGCGGCCCGTTCTTCGGCTGGGTGCACGGGCGGAGGCTCGCGCTCGGCGGGCTGGGGATCGAGGCCACGCTCGCGGGCTACGTGCTCGTCTACGCCACGGCCGCGGCGATCCTCGGGGCCGGAGCCGTGGCGTACGCCCTCCTCGATCGCGGGCGGGCCAGGGGGTAGAATGCGCCGGCGCGACGAGCGGGAGGCTCCCATGTCCGACGCCTACGAATTTCCCGTGGATCGCACGGCGATCCTCGGCTTCGCCGCGGCGCTCGGCGAGACGAACCGGATCTACTGGGACGAAGCGTACGCCCGCGCCACGCCGCTCGGCGTGGTGATCGGGTCGCCGACCTTCGCGGCGGCGTCGGCGCACTGGAATCCCTGGGCGGGGCTGCGCGGCGTGCGCCAGATCCCCGCGCCCCCGCCCCGGCCGAAGCAGCGGGCCGAGTCGGGCGGCGAGGGAGCGCCCCGGGGCGGCGGCAGCCTGGCGCGCCTGCTCCACGGCGAGCAGCGTTTCGAGTATCACCAGCCGATGCGAGCGGGCATGCGCCTCACGGTGACCTCGCAGCCGGGCAAGAGCTGGGAGAAGGAAGGCAAGCGGGGCGGCAAGCTCCGCTTCACGGAGACGATCACCGAGTACCGCGACGAGCGGGGCGAGCTCGTGGTGACGGCCACGAGCGTGGGGATCATCACCGAGAAGGCGGTGGAGGGCTGAGCGATGGCTGCGAACCCCCGGCTGCGCTTCGACGACCTGTCCGTGGGCGAGAGCCGCGAGGCCGTGCTGGTGGAGAACCTGACGCGCACCCAGATCGTCCAGTACGCGGGCGCCTCGGGCGACTTCAACCCGATCCATCACGACGAGCCCTTCGCGAAGGCCGCCGGCTATCCGAGCGTCTTCGCCCACGGCATGCTCAGCATGGGGCTCACCGGGCGCCTGCTCACCGACTGGCTCGGCGACGGCGTACTGCGCTCCTTCGGCGTGCGCTTCGTGCGCCAGGTCTGGCCCGGCGACACGCTCACGGGTCGGGCCAGCGTGCGCTCGCTCGAGGCCCGCGCCGGAGAGGGCCTCGTCGGCCTCGAGCTCGTGACCACGAACCAGAAGGGAGAGCCCGTGGTGACCGGCGAGGCCACGGCAAGCCTCCTGCGGCGCGCCTGAGCCGCATCGCCGCCCATGCCCACGCAACGCGAACTCGCCGACCAGCTCGAGCGCCGCAAGGCGACCGTCCGCGAGATGGGCGGGAAGCAGCGCGTCGAGCGCCAGCACGCGCGCGGCAAGCTCACGGCGCGCGAGCGCATCGCGCTGCTCTTCGACCGCGACAGCTTCGAGGAGTTCGGGATCCTGGGCAAGCAGGTGGGGGTGGACTCGCCCGCGGACGCCGTGGTGACGGGCTTCGGGAAGATCGACGGCCGCTTCGTCGGGGTCGCCGCCTACGACTTCACCGTGCTCGGCGGATCCATGGGGCCCACGGGCGAGGCGAAGGCGGCGCGCCTGCGCGATCTGTGCCTCCGCCACCGCCGGCCCGTCGTGTGGCTCGTGGATTCGGGTGGCGCGCGCATCGGCTCGGGCTCCGCCGTGGGGGGCGCCGGCGCCGCCGACGAGGAGAGCGGCGCCTCGACCTTCGCCGACACGGGCGCGCTCTTCCGCGAGCAGGTGATCCTCTCCGGGGTCGTGCCCCAGGTGGCGGCGATGCTGGGCCCCGGCGCCGCGGGGACGGCGTACATCCCGGGCCTCGCCGACTTCGTGCCCATGGTGAAGGGCACCTCGAGCATGGCCCTCGGCGGGCCGTACCTCGTCAAGGCCGCGGTGGGCGAGGAGGTGAGCGAGGAAGAGCTAGGCGGCTCGAAGGTCCACTGCGAGATCTCGGGCGTGGCGGACCTCGAGGTGCCCGACGACCCCGCCTGCCTCGCGGCGGTCCGGAAGTACCTCGCGTACCTCCCGAGCCACTGCGAGGAGCCGCCGCCGCTGCGCGCGTGCGACGACCCCGTCGAGCGCGAGGACGAAGCCCTCCTCGACCTGGTGCCCGACAACCCCCGCCGCGCCTACGACGTGCGCAAGCTCGTCGCGATCCTGGCCGACGAGGGCGACGTCTTCGAGCTGAAGCCGCGCTTCGCCCGCAACCTCGTCACCGCCTTCGTGCGGATCGGGGGGCGACCGGTGGGCGTCGTGGCGAACAACCCCATGCACCTGGGCGGGGTCCTGGACGTGGACAGCGCCGACAAGGCGGCGAAGTTCGTCCAGATCTGTGACGCCTTCGGCGTCCCGCTGCTCTTCCTCCAGGACACGCCGGGCTTCGTGATCGGCTCGAAGGTGGAGCGCGCGGGGATCATCCGCCACGGCGCCAAGATGTTGCACTACGTCTCGGCGGCGACGGTGCCCAAGCTCTGCGTCGTGGTGCGCAAGGCCTACGGCGCGGGCTACTACGCGATGAACGGGCGCGCCTACGAGCCCGACGCGATCTGGGCCTGGCCCACCGCCGAGATCGCCGTGATGGGGCCCGAGGGCATGGTCTCGATCTTCGCGGCCAAGCAGCTCCGGGAGCTGGCGGACGACGAGGAGCGCAAGCGCTTCATCGAGAACGCCGCGCAGCGGATCCGCCGCGGGATCAACCCGTACGTGCCAGCGATCCGGGGCATGATCGACGACGTGATCGACCCGCGTCACACGCGGCGGCTCGTGGCGCGCGCCCTGGAGCGCGCCGCGACGAAGCGCGTGGAGCGGCCCTGGAGGAAGCGCGGCATCGTGCCCGTATGAGGCGCCGCCGGGTCGCGGCGCCGGCCCTCGCGCTCGTCGCGTTGGGCTGCGCGGCGCGTCCCTTCGGTGGGGACGAGCTCGCGGCCCGCTTCCCGGAGCTGAGCCCCGTCGCCGGCGAGCGGCTTGCCGAGCTCACGCCGTATCTGTGGCCCTACCGGGGGGAGCTCACCTGGTTCACGTGCCGCTTCGATACGCGGCTGCCGGTGCCCGTGGGCGTCCGCGACGGCGCGAGCCCGGAGGAGCACGCCGCGCTCGAGGCGGCGCTCGGGGCGCTCGAGCGCTCCGCGCTCGGCGTGCGCTTCGCGCGCGTGCCGCCCCACGAGGCGGCGATCGTGGTGGAGTTCGTGGACGGGGCCGCCCCCTCCGCGAGCGGAGAGGAGACGGCGAACACGGTCGCCGACTGCCGTGTCGCGCCCGGGTCGCTCGCCTCCCGCGGGCCGGCGCTCGAGGCCGAGCTCGCCGCGGCGTCGATCGTGTTCGGGCGACGCGGTGTGGAGGACGCGCGGGGCCGCACGCGAGCGCTCAGCGCCGAGGAGCGCACGGGGGCGCTCCTGCACGAGCTCGGTCACGCCCTCGGCTTCCAGGGTCACGTGCGGCGGGGGGAGAGCGTGATGGGTCGCGGCCTCGAGAGCCTGCGGCGCGCGGGCCGCGCCGCCCTCGACGGCGGCGCCCTGGACGATCCCGCCCTGGCCGCCCTCTACGCGCTGCCGTCGGGGAGCGTGCTCGCGCGGGCCCCGGTCTCCCCCGCGCGCACCCAGCTCGTGGATCGCATGCAGCGCGTCGCGGAGCAGGAGTCGCTCGCGGGCCCCTTCGCGCGCGTGGGCGACGAAGTGGCGCGGGTCTTCTGGCGCGACACGAAAGGGGTCGAGTACGGACTCCAGGTGGGCGACCTCGAGGGTGTGCTGCGCGAGGCCGGCGACGTCGTGGTGCTCCCCGAGAGCCGCACGCGCCGCGTGCTGCCGCGCTCGCGCGACGTACCCCTCGAGTGAGCGGGCCCGCGGTCGCGAGGGCTTCGCCGCGACGCATCAGTGCGTCGTCACCTTCGGATCGAAGCGCTGCGCCATCGCGCGTTCGCGCGCCGCGCCCTCCTCGTCGCCGAGCTCGGCGAGCACGGACCCCAGGCGCAGGTGCGCGCGGGCGTCGCGGGGCGCGAGGGCGAGCGCCCGCTCGAGGCGTCCCCGGGCGGCGAGGAGCGCGGGCTTCGGCTGCTTGAAGAGGGCCCAGCCGAGCTCGGAGTGGTAGGTCGCCTCCTCGGGCCACAGCGTCACGCACGGCTCCAGGAGCCGGATCGCATCGGCGAACTTTCCGGCGCGCATGAGGAGCGCGGCCTTGCGGTAGAGGAGCTCCGCCTGGGCGAGGCGGCTCGCGTCCGGCGCCGCGGGATCGGCGAGGGACGCGTCGTAATCGCGACGGCGCGCCGGGTCCGCGAGCGTCGTGTGCGCACGCACGATGCAGGCGAAGACCGCGTTCGCCTCGCGCTTGAGGTCGTCGAGGCCGAGGCGCGCCACGGCGTCGGGGTGGAAGCGCCGGGCCGCCTGGACGTACGCCCGGCGGACCTCGGGGGGGCTCGCGTTGCGCGCGATCCCCAGGATCTCGTAGTGATCGAGGTGGGCCAGGCGCGCGTGCTTGTCCCGCACCTCGGCCCCGAGGGTCGCGGCCGCGGCGTCGTCGCCGGCCGCCTCGAGGGGGGAGGGCTCGGGGGCGGCGGGCGCGGCCGCGGCGGCTGCCGCGCGGGTCAGGATCTCGATCTCGACGGCGGGGGCGGCGCTCGGCGCGCGCGGGCCGTCGCCGAAGGAGAGGGCGCCCGTCGTCACGAGAACCCACGCCGCGGAGAGGGCGCGGGGGCTCGCGGCGGCGTGCAGGGCTTCGGCGAGCGTGCGCGTCCCGTCGAGGGAGGCGAGGAACGCCTCCACCGACGCGTCGCTCCGCAGGCGCGGGAGCAGGAGCGACGCCTCGCGGGTGGGCTTCGGGTAGCGCGGGGCCTGCTCGCGCAGGTCCGCCACCACGCGCTCGGCGCTCCAGCGGGTCTCGACCCCCTCCTGGACCAGCGGGAGCGGATCCATGCCCGGGAACTTCGCCTCGGCGCCGTCGCGCGAGGCTTCGAGCACGAACTCGCCCTCGCTCCAGGTGAAGGCGTCCAGCAGCGTGCGGCGCAGATGCTCGCGCAGCGCGAGGAGGAGCTCCTTCGCGGGCACGAGGCGGAGCTCGCGCAGCGCGGCGAGCTCGGGGAGGGGGCCCTCCGTGCGCGCGCCGGGTCCGTGGCGCGCGAGCCGGTCCGCGGCTCCGGGGCCGAGGCGCCCGGAGTCGCGCAGCCAGGTCACGAGGCTCTCACTGGGACGGCTCGACTCCGCCGCGACGAGCCACCCTTCGCGGAGCGAGATCCGCTTCTTCACGCGGCCGTGCGTCATCACGAGGGCGCCGCTCCAGCGCTGGCGCAGGAGCGCTAGGAGGATTGCCGGAAGCGGCGTCGTGCGGAGGTCGCCTCGTTCGGGGAGCGCGCCCATCCCGGTCGTCTTCGGGTGGTCGCCCGAGGGGGTTGAGGGAAGCGACCGGCGTCGGGGACCGGCTCCTCAGACCGGCCGGCGGACGAGCTCGGCCACCTGGAGCGCCGCGGCGATGGTCTCGTCGAGCTCCTTGCGCACGACCATGTGCGGGGAGTCGAGCCCCGCGACCGCGCGCTCCGAGAGCGGCGAGACGCCGGTGAGGATCGCCTCCGCCCCCCAGCCCGCGATCGCCTCGAGCACGCGCTCCAGGGCCGCGGCGCCGAACGCCTCGTCCACCAGCGCTCCCGCCAGGTCGAGCACCACCACCGACACGCCGCGCGCGCCCGCGTCGCGCCCGATCAGCTCCACCGCGCGCAAGGTCTCGTCGGGCCCGGCGAACGGGATCACCATCACGGGTCCCCAGACGTGTACGGCGGGCGACTCGCGATCGAAGGCGCCCTCCGGTGCGTCCGCCAGCGGCTCGGCGCCGGCCCGGGAGCCCGCGTCGCGGAGGGCCCGGAAGGGGACCGCGGCCAGGAGCGCCCGGGCCGCGGGGTCGTCCGACGCCGCCCAGCGCTCGGCCTCGCGGACCACGAAGCGGCACGCCTCGTCGCCGCGCGCGACGCAGTGGGTCTCCAGCGCCAGCAGGTCGGCGTGGAAGAGGCGCGAGAGCCAGCCCGAGGTGTAGCCGCTCGACAGATGACACGCAGGTGCGTCGGCGCGCCGGGTCGTCGCGAGCACCGCTTCGGCCTCGAGGGCCTCGGGCCAGACCCCCGGGAGCTCGACCGCTCCTCCCGGAGCGCACGCGCCCAGCCGCATGGCGACGAGCGCCGGGGTGGCGCGGCTCGGCGCGCCGCCCAGGATCCCGCTTCCCCCCAGCGCGCCCGCCGCGTGGTGCCAGCCGCGCAGGAAGCCGAGCTGCACGAGCGCGACCGCGAGCTCCGGCGCGGGCAGGCGCGTCGCGAGCTCCAGGCGCAGCGCGGCGTGGAAGCGCGGATCCACGAGCAGGCGCGCGTCGTCCTCGAGCTCGCGGTCGAGCTCGAGCGCCACCTGGATGCGCTCGTCGGCGCAAGGGGGCTGCACGGCGTCAGATCTCGAGGAACGCGAAGATGTCGAACTTCTGGTCCTTCTTGATGAAGTCCTCGCCCTCCCGGTCGAGCAGGCGCAGCATGGGGTCCACGCACGACGGGTCGAACTGGCTCCCCGAGTACTTGTGGAGCTCGGCGATCACCACGTCGAGGGGGAGCCCCTTGCGGTAGGGGCGGTCGCTCGTCATGGCCTCGACGGTGTCGGACACCAGGATGATGCGCGAGCCGAGGGGGATCTGCTCGCCGCGCAGGCGTTCGGGGTAGCCGCGGGCGGAGCCGTCGTACCACTCGTGGTGGTGGCGCACGCAGGGCGTCACGTCCGAGAGGAAACGGATGGGCTCCAGGATCTTGGCCCCGATGATCGGGTGCTCCTTCATCTCGTCGTACTCGACGTCCGTCAGCCGGTCGGGCTTGGTGATGACCGCGTCGCGGACCCCGATCTTGCCCACGTCGTGGAGCAGGCCGGCGATGTAGACGCGCTCGATGCGCTCCTTGGGGAGCCCCATCTCGCGCGCGAGCTTCGTGGCGTAGACGCCCACGCGCTCCGAGTGGCCGCGCGTGTAGGAGTCCTTCGCGTCCACGGCCTCCGCCAGCGCGCGGATCGTCTGCACGTAGGCGTCCTTCAGCTCGCGGTTCTTGTCGTCGAGCTGCCGCGTGCGCTCGCGCACCTTGGCCTCGAGCGTGCGGTTCATGTCCTGGAGCTTGAAGTTCTGCTCGCGCGTGATCTGGTTCAGGCGCTGGATCTCGCGGCGGAGCTCCCACTGCTCGACCGCCTGGCGGATCGTGGCCTTGAGCTCCTCGTCGTTCCAGGGCTTCGTGATCAGGCGGTAGATCGCGCCGCGGTTGATGGCGTCCACCGCGACGTTGATCTCGGTGTAGCCCGTGAGCATCATGCGCACGACGTCGGGGTGGCGCTCGCGCACCGCGGAGAGGAGGTCCACGCCGCTCATCTCCGGCATGCGCTGGTCGGTCACGACGACCTGCGCCGGCTCGTTCCCGAG
>DASRUS010000361.1:0-3899 GCA_035687825.1 Myxococcota bacterium
AGCCAGAAGTCCCAGTCCTCGAGGCCGTCCACGACGGACTCGTCGAAGCCGCCCGCGACTTCGAACGCCGAGCGGCGCACCAGCGCATGGGAGGTCGCGAGGTTGTGGTAGAGGAAGGCCCGGCCGTGGTGGAAGCCGCGCTCCCAGACGTACTCCTCGGCCCCGAAGCCCACGTGGAAGCCGTTCGCGAAGGCGTACTCGGGGTGCGACGCGAGGCACCAGAGCGTCTTCTCCAGCGCCGTCGGCTCGAGGAGGTCGTCGTCGTCGAGGAGGAAGACGAGATCCGCCCGAGCGTGCGCGAAGGCCGTGTTGCGCGCGGCGCTGAGGCCCCGGTTGCTCGGGTGGACGACGACGCGGATGCGTGGATCGAGCTCGCGCACCTCGTCGAGCACGGCGAGCGACTCCGGGTCGTCCGAGACGTCGTTCACGACGAGCCACTCGAAGCGCTGGAAGGACTGCGCGAGGACGGAGCGCGCCGTCTCGCGGAAGAGAGCGCCCGGCCGGAAGAAGGGCGTCGCGATCGTGACCCCGGGTGCAGCCCCCGGATCGGCGGGCGCGTAGTCGAAGCGCGGCCGCGCCGGCGATACGGGCGTGTTCGCGAAGTCGGGCCGGCGCGGATCGATCACGGCGAGGGGTCGAGGGGAGCGGGGGTGGAGAGAGTCGCCGCGAACGCGGCGGGGTGCTTCGCCTGCGATGCGCGACCGGCGATCGCGCGGCGATACACGTCCTCGGTCGCTCGGATCATCTCCGCGAGGCGTGACACGGGCGCTGTCGCCTCCTGCGGCGGCTGCTCGAGGAAGCGCGCGAGGACGCGCGCGAGATCCGCGTCGGAACCGGGCTCGAAGAGCCGCTTCGGGTCGCCGACCTGGGCCGCCATGCCGGGCACGCGGCTCGCGATCACCGGGACCCGTGCCGCCTGAGCTTCGAGCAGGACGTAGGGGAGGTTCTCGGGCCAAAGGCTGGGTACGACGAGCACGTCGAGCGTACCGAGGAAGGCCTGCATCTCCGTGCTCGACAGGTTCCCGGTGAGCTCGACGCAGAGGTCGCCGGACTCCCGCCGCAGGCGTTCCTGATACGCGATGTCGTCGGAGCCCCCCGCCACGCGCACGCGCGTCCGGGTCCAGCCGAGGCGGCGGAGCGCAGCCAGGAGCACGTGCGCGCCCTTGTGCGCCTGGAGCGCACCGGCGAAGCCCACGATGAGCTCGTGGGGATCGCGCGGCCGGGCTCGCTGGCCCTCCCCGGCCGTGAACCAGCGCTCCTCCAGGCCGTAGGGGATCACCTGCCAGCGCGCGTGCCCGACGAGGGGGGCGATGGCATCGCGCGTGGCGGACGACGGGAAGATCACCTGGTCCGCGCTGCCGAGGCACTTCGCCAGGAAGCGGCGGCGCTGCATCCAGCGCACCGCCTCGAGCGGGCTTCCGCCGCGCCGAACGCATCCGGCGGCGTAGCTCGCGAGGAGGACGGGCGCGAACGCGGGGCGCTGCGCCAGCACGCGCAGTCTGTGCCGTCGATGATCCGACGCGATGCAGCGCGCGCACTCACGCCAGCCGGGGCTGCCCTCGCAGCGCTCGGTGCCACCACGCAGGAGAGTCGCGCGAGGGCACACCCACCAGAAGTCCATGGTGGTCACCACGACGGGAATCCCGAGGCGGCGGGCGGCGAGCATGGCGCCCACGCCGACGTGCGCGGGATTCACGACGTGGACGAGATCGGGCTGCACGCGGCGCAGGAAGCCCGTGATCCGCGACGGCGCGGTGCCCATCACCGCGAACCAGGTCTGCGCGGAATGTGCGAAGAGACGCCGCTCCGAGTTCACGGGAGCGCCGAGGGGTCGCGCGGGCTCGACGCCGCGCGGATCGCCGGCGAGGAAGCTCACCTCGTGACCCACCTCCGCGAGCGCCTCGGCGAGCGATTCGGCGTAGCGCTCACTCCCCTGCCGGTAGGCGGGGCCGAGCTGCATGCTGACGAGGAGGATCTTCATCGGGGTTCCTTCAGCTCCGCTTCGCGGCGCTGTCGCCGACCGCGCGCGGCGCGCCCTCGGCGAGCTCGAGGGTGAGCGCGACGAGCACGATGCCTTCGTTCGCGCGCGCCTCGGCGTTGCGCGGCCGGATCGCGACGATCTCCGCGTCGGTGCGCGAGGGCTCGAAGGCGGAGGTCACGAGCACCTGCCGCTCGAAGGGATCGCCGAAGTAGACGCGCTCGCGCGGCACCGGCACCCGGCGCGGGCTCTCCGCGTAGGGGAACACCTCGCCCGCCAGACGCACGGGCAGGGTCTCGCGGCTCCCGTCGGCGTACTCGATCTCGAGGCTCGCGAGCGTCCGGCCGGGCGTGTCCTCTCCCGTGACGAAGGCCGAGAGGATGGCAAAGATGCGCCGCGCCGGAAGTCCCGGGATCGGGATCGCGGGCGGCTGCTTCGCGCGGCACGTGGTGACTGCGTTCGGAGCGCCGCGCGGTGCGAAATGGAAGAGCGCTCCGACGCGGTTCAACGCGGCGGGATCGATGCGCGCGAAGCGCGGCCACTCTTTGGGCGCGTGTGGGCGGAACGGATCCTCGTCGAAGCGCGCGTTCGCGACGGGCGCGAGGTCGATACGGTGCCAGCGCGCGTCGCCGCGCGCGCTCGCGTCCACGACCTCGGCCTGCGCGGGATCGAGGCGGTAGAGCCAGCCAGGCCACCAGACCGCGGCGAGCTGGCTGTTGCGCCAGGACCAGAAGACCTCGGGGTGCGCGATGAAGTCCACGGTGGGATTCCACTTGAACGCCGCCGGGCCACGGTAGGTCGCCAGGATCTGGGTCGACGCGGCGGCGACGACCGCCACGAGGAATGCCGCGCGGAGCTCGACCCGGAGCTCGCGCCATCGCATCCAGAGCGGGAGCGTCGCGAGCGCCAGGAAGAGCGATGCTTCGCCCACGAGTCGCGGTCCGATGCTCCAGCCCCCCCACCAGGCGTCGTAGCTCGAGGCGAGCGCGTAGAGCGCGGCGGCGACGGCCAGGGAGAGCCACCACCACGCGCGAAGCGGGGCGTCCGCGTCGCGCCGCGGGAGCGCGAGTGGCAGAAAGAGCAGGTACGGGAGCCACACGAAGGCGCCCCGGCTCGGGCTCACGAGGTTGCCGAGAAATCCCGTCGCGAGGCGGCCCCCGTAGAGGCTCTCCCGCGCGTTGATGACCCCGTAGCCACCGAGAGGGTGGTCGTACAGGATCGAGAGGCCCACGCTGACGAGGGAGAGTCCGATGGCGGCCGACACCGCGTAGGGGAAGGCACTGCGTCGGTGGCGCACGAGGAGCAGGATCCCCAGCGCGGCGAGCGGGAGGAGCGCCGAGGGCCGGCACAGATAGGCGAACGCCATGCTGAGGCCCGCGAGGGCGGCGGGGCGCGCCGACTCCTCGCGTCCGAAGAGGAGCCAGAGCGCGAGGGCGAAGCAGAAGGTCTCGCCGGTCGTGGACCACAGGCCCTGGCTCGCGTAGGGGACGAAGGGCGTCGCGAGCGCGAGGACGGCCGTCGTAGCGAGGGCGGGCCCCTCTCCGGCGCGTCTGCGCAAGGCGAGGAAGAAGAGCAACGTCGAGGCCACCGCGAGGAGCGCCGCGAAGTGCTTCTCCCAGCGCACGAGGAGCGCGTCGCTGACCTCGCCCCCGGACGCTCCGAGGGCGAGCGCCGTGTAGGGCACGGCGAGGAACGCCGTGCCGAGCGGGAAGCTCGGGAGCGTCTGGTCCCCGATCCAGAGCGAGGCGTAGTGCCACTTCGTGCGATCGTCGAAGGGCCGCCTCGACGAGAGGTCGAGCGTCCCCTCGGTGAGAATCAGCGAGGGAAGCTGGCGGGTCGCGAGGTTGTCGTGGGTGGAGAGCAGGAAGCCGTTGCCGACGTAGAGCAGGTAGAGCGGAAGTCCTCCGAGGAGGAGAACGTC
>DASRUS010000362.1:0-15270 GCA_035687825.1 Myxococcota bacterium
GCGTCCACCACGCGGTCCGCCTCGATCCCCGCGGCGTCGGCGAAGGCGGCCGGGAAGCCGGCGGGGAACTGCGAGGGCAGCACCAGGTCGAGGTCGTCGGGCCGCAGCCCCGTCTCGTGCAGGAAGCGCCCCAGCGCCTGACGCGCGCTGGCCGCGGCCTCGGTCACGTGGCGCTCGTCCTCGCGCATGAAGAGCGCGTGGCTCGGCTCGGGGCGCCAGCGCAGCCGCCGCTTCGGCCGCTCGTCCCTGATCCACCAGCCCCGCGTCCCGAACAGGTGGGCGTGCTTCGGGAACGACTCGAAGTGGAAGGCCGTGAAGCCCTCGTCCGCCCCGCCCGACGAGAGCAGCAGCGCGGCGCCCGCGGGCGCGAAGCTCATGCCCTCCGAGGCGCGGGGCACCGGGTTCACGTCGCTCGTCACCACCAGGCCGCGCTCGATGCGGCCCGAGCGCAGGAAGCCGTCCACCGCCTGCACCGCGCTCAGGAAGCCGCAGCCGCCGTTCACGAGGTCGAAGGAGAACGTGCTCGGGGCCCCGAGCGGCGGCAGCTTCGGGTTCGCGCCGACCCGGCGCTGGACGAAGGGCGCCATGGCGGGCTCGCAGATGTTCTCGTCGCGGTAGACGCCGGTGTTGACGAGCAGCCCGAGCTCGTTCGCGTCGCAGCGCGCGCGCGCGAGGCACTCGCGGCCGGCGCGCGCGGCGAGCGCCACCGACCCCTCGCGGCGCCAGCGGCGCGGCGTCGAGACCGCGACGGAATCAATCACGGCGGCCATGGCTCTCCCCGACGCCGCGGCGTGCGGCGAACTTCTCGCACAGCTCGTCCATGGTGAAGATGAGCGCGCCGCACACGACCCCCGACGCGAAGACCAGGAGCAGGATGCGCTCCCCGGGCCGGAAGCGCCCCTCCTGGAGGTAGCGGTGGAGCGCCAGGAAGTGCGTCGTGGACGCCGTGTTCCCGAACTCCTCGAGGTTGTAGACGATGTGCTTCGGCACGCCCCCCACGCGCGCTCCGATGTGCTTGGTCCCGGCGCGGATCGCGCGCACCGAGGTCTGGTGCGGGATCAGCCAGTCCACGTCCTGGATCGAGATGCCGGTCTTCTCCAGCGCGGCCAGCAGCGTCGGGTGCGCCGAGTCGATCGCCACCTGATGAAGCTTGCGCGGGTTCGTGTACATCGCCGCGCCGGGCGCGCTGTCGCAGGCCTTGCCGATGCACAGGCCGCTATGCTCCGCGTAGGTGGCGAACTCGCACGCCGTGATGCCCGGGGCGCCGTTCTCGGCGCGCTCCAGGATCAGCGCGGCGCCGGAGTCCCCCACGGTGAGCGACGCGAGCTGCTTGGAGAGGATCGTGCGCACCTTGCGCGCCGCGTTGTCGCTGATCGAGCTGATGTACTCGCCACTCACCACCATGCCGCGCTTCACCACGCCCCGCCGGATGAAATCGTCGAGGATGTAGACGCCGGTCAGCATGCCCGCGCAGGCGTTCGCCACGTCGAAGTGGAGCGCGCGGCTCGCGCCGATCGCCTCCTTCACGAAGAAGGAGAGCGAGGGCTCGAAGCGGAACACGAGCCCGTTCTGGTACTTCGTGATGCTCGTGCTGATGAGCATCTCGATGTCCCCCGGCTCGTAGCGCGAGCGCGACAGGCAGTCCCAGGCGGCGTCCACCGCGAGGGAGTAGGAGTCCTCGCCTTCGGAGCAGACGCGCCGCTCGCGGATGCCGGTGAGCTTCTCGAGATCCACGCGCGGCCGGTGCCGACAAGAGTCGAGCAGCTCGCGCGTCCCGAGGCGCTTCTCCGGGAGCTTCTGCCCCAGGCTCTCGAAGCGGCTGCGGAAGGGGGCAGCGTCGCGCGCCGGGCGGGATCGCGGACCCGACGCGGGTTCCGGGGCGGGGGCGAGCGTCATCGGGGATCTTCCTTCGCTCCGGTGCGTTTCCTGCGGCGGCACGCCGGAAGGCCGCATCATGCCACAGCGGGCCGCGGCGGCGCACTTGTTCCGCTGCGAGCGCCGGCCCTAGTATCGGGCGCGGCGGGGGCCGGGGGCAGTGAAGCGCTTCACGGGGGGGACGCGCCCCGGGCGCGGCGGGACCGGACCGAGCCGGACCCGGATCGAACCAGGTGCTGGAGGAAGATTGCATGCGGCGGGCGCTGGCGGGGCTTTTCTGCATCGCGTCATGCGTCACCGCGCCGGACGCGGCGCGGAGCACGACAGCGGAGCCGGTACGCCGTGGCCTCGCCGACGTGATCAAGGTCGAGCCGCGCGGGAGCTCGGGCTCCTACCTGTTCCTGGTGACGGTGCGCAGCCCCGACACGGGCTGCGACCGGTACGCGGACTGGTGGGAGGTGATCACTCCCGCGGGCGAGCTCGTCTACCGCCGAGTCCTCGGGCACAGCCACGCCAAGGAGCAGCCCTTCGCGCGGTCGGGCGGTCCGGTGGACGTGAGTGAGGAGCAGGAGGTGATCGTGCGCGCCCACATGCACCGCGGCGGCTACGGGGGTGCCGCGCTGCGCGGGAGCGCCCTCACGGGATTCGAGCCGACGGAGCTCGCTCCCGACTTCGCGCAGGGTCTCGCGAGCGAGGCGCCGCTGCCGCAGGGCTGCGCCTTCTAGCGATACGCCCCGAGCGTGGCTCTCGGCCGCGTCGAGCCGCGCGATCTCGGCGCGGTCCGCGAGCTCTCGCGCGCTCAGCATCGCGGTCCGCCCGCGATCGAGGCGGAGCACGCTGGTACCCTACCCGTTGGACTCGGAGGTCGACGATGGATGCCGGAACGGTCCAGGGCGGCTGCCTGTGCGGGCGCGTGCGCTTCGCCCTCCAGCTCCCGACGCTCTTCTGCGGGCACTGCCACTGCTCCATGTGCCGCCGCGCCCACGGCGCGGGCGTCGTCACCTGGACGGCCGTGCGCCGCGAGCAGCTCGAGGTCCTGGCGGGCGAGGAGCTCCTGCGCCGCTACCGATCCTCGGACCACGGCACGCGGAGCTTCTGCCGGATCTGCGGAAGCCAGCTCTTCTGCGAGTCCAGCGGGCATCCCGAGACGGTAGACGTGACGCTCGCCTCCCTCGACGGGCCCATCGACCGGTCGCCGCAGCTCCACGTGTACCACACGGATCGCGTGGAATGGCTCACGCTCGGCGACGATCTGCCGCGCCTGCCCGCGGGGGTCGGGGAAGACTCCTAGTCGAGCAGGCACGCGGCGGCGCGACTCGAGAGCGCGACGCCGCGCCGCGCCTGACGCAGCTCGTGGCGGTCGAAGCCGTTGGTGCAGAAGGCGAAGGAGATCCCGCTCACCGGATCCCCCCACGCGATCTGACCGCCCGCGCCGTCGTGGCCGAACATGTGCTCCGAGCCTGTTCGGCCGAAGCCGCGCCAGACGCGCTTGTCGTCGCCGGCGACGACGATGCCGAGGCCGCGCTGCACCGGCACGCCGAAGAGCGGATCGGTGAGATCGCCGGTGCGCACGGTGCGCGCGAGAGCGAGCGTCTCGGGCGTCCAGAGCGCGCTCCCATCGAGCGCCTCGCCGCTGAGCAGCGCCTGGTAGAAAAGCGCGAGGTCGCCGGCGCTGGTGCACGCGCCGCCCCCGGGCACGCCGGCCTCGCGCACGAAGTCGCGGTTGAACCCCTGGACCGCGTCCTCGGTCACCTCCGTCTCCGGGATCACCTCGGGCCAGCCCGCGGCGCGCCGTTCCTCGGGCGTGCTCGCCGCGCGGCGGTGCTCGATGTCCGCGAGGCGCCCGTGGTGCTCGCGCGGCAGCCCCACGCGCAGGTCCGGGAGACCCAGCGGCTCGGCGATGCGCGCGCGCACGAAGTCGCGGTAGTCCATGCCCGAGCGCCGCTCGACGAGCTCGGCGATCACCCACATCCCCGACGTCGGGTGGTACCAGAAGCGGCTGCCGGGCTCGAATTCGAGGCGCCAGCGCGAGAAGCGCGCGAGGCGCTTCTCGCGGCTCGACCACTCGGAGGGCGGGTAGGGCGCGTTGGGGAAGCCCGCGGTGTGCAGGAAGAGCTGCTCCACCGTCACGCGATCCTTCCCGTTCGTGCCGAACTCGGGGACGATCTCGGCCACGCGCTCGTCGAGTCCGAGCTTGCCCTCCTGGAGCAGGAGCCAGCCCGCCGCGCTGAGGATCGCCTTCGTGCACGAGAAGACGACGTAGAGCGTCTCGTTCGTGGCCGGGGCGGGGCGACCCTCGTGGGTCACGCTCCCGTAGCTTCGCAGGGCGGCGAGCTTCCCGTCGCGCGCGATGGCGATCTGACACGATCCGATGTTGCCGTCCTCGACCTCGCGGGCCGCGCGCTCGAAGAGCGCCTCGAGCTTCGCGGGGTCGATGCCGACGGACTCCGGGGACTCGGCGAAGAAGTCGGGGGTGGGCATGGCCTACCTTACCACGGCGCCGCCGGCACCCGCGTTGCGTCGCTCTCGGGCCCGGCGCGATCTCTGCCGGGGCAAGCAGACCCCGTGGGGTTTCTTTACCCCCGGACCGTCCCCCCCCGGACCCTCCAGCGCGGTCAAGGCCCCCTCTGGGCGATCCGATACGCCCTCCGGGGCGTGCGGCGCGAGGCCGCCGCCGTGGGGGACGTGTGCCGGATTCCTGGATCGGAAGGACGGTCGGGAACTGCCGGATCGAGGAGAAGATCGGCGAGGGCGGCTGCGGCGAGGTGTACCGCGGCGTGGACCTGATGCTCGATCGCGCCGTGGCGATCAAGGTCCTGCACCCGCGGCTCGCCTCGCGGCGCGATCTCGCCGAGCGCTTCCGCAGCGAAGCGCTCACCCTCGCTCGCCTCTCGCACCCGAACGTGGCCACGCTCTACAGCTTCCACCAGGAGGGCGACGCCTCCCTCATGGTGATGGAGTTCGTGCGCGGCAAGACTTTCGACGCGCTGCTCCGCGAGCGCGGCCGCATGTCTCCCGACGAGGCGCTGCCCCTCTTCTTCCAGGCCCTCGACGGGATCGAGCACGCGCACGCCCTCGGCGTGATCCACCGCGACCTCAAGGGCTCGAACGTGATGCGCGCCGACTCGGGCGGCGTGAAGGTGATGGACTTCGGGATCGCGCGCGCGCTCGGCAGCCCCGGGCTCACGCAGGGCGATCATCCCATCGGGACGCCCGAGTACATGCCGCCGGAGCAGGTGCGCGCCGAGGAGATCGACGCGCGCGCCGACGTCTACGCCCTCGGCGCGCTGCTGTTCAAGATGCTCACGGGGCGCCTCCCCTTCACGGGCAAGAGCCACTTCGAGGTGCTGCGCGCCCAGGTGGAGGAGGCGCCGCCCGCCCTGCGCGAGCTGGCGCCGGAGCTGCCCGCGGCGCTCGACGCGGCGGTGGCGCGCGCGCTCGCGAAGTCGCCGGGCGAGCGCTTCCAGAGCGTGGCCGAGCTGCGCCGGGCGCTCGAGGACGCGTGGGGGGTCGCAGCCCGCGCGCCGGAAGAGGACGCGCCGACGCAGGTGCTCCCGAGCCGCGAGCCGACGCACGCGGAGCCGACGCTGGAGGATCCGCGCACGCCGACCCTCGAGATCGCGCGCGCGGGGCCATCCCTCGGCCGCCTGGGCATCGGAGCGCTCGCGGTGGCCCTGACCCTGCTCCTCGTCTGGCTCGGCTGGCGGGAGGCGCCGCCCGAGCCGGTCCAGCCGCCCGCCTCGCTCGCCGAGCCGGACGCGACGGCCGCCGGGTCGGAGGCCGCGCCCGCGCCGGCCTCCGAGGTCGCACCCGAGCCCACCCCGAAGCGCCGGCCGCGACCGGCGGGCAAGCGCACGGCGCTGGCGTCCGCGCCGAAGGCCCCCGCCTCGCGGGCGCCCGACCCGTCACCGCGCAGTGTCGGATCGGGCTGGCGTCGCGAGACGGCGCCGCCGAGCCCGGCTGGGGACGAACAGGAGCCCAGGGACCAATGGCTGATCCGCAGGCAGTGACGCCCGTGCGCCGGCGCCGCCGATCCGCGGCGCTCGTCGCCTTCGCCCTCCTCGTGCTCGGCTGCGCGAGCCTGGCGGGGAGCGTGCGCAAGTCGTTCCGCGAGCCCGGCGAACACTTCGAGGCCTTCCCCGAGGAGGTCTGGAAGGAGTACGAGTGCGAGGGGCGCAAGCTCCCCTTCTTCAAGATCGAGCGCATCGAGCTCGTGCCGCGCAAGCTCCACGCCGGCGACGAGTTCAACCACCGCATCGTGTACGCGCTCTGCCCCGAGCGTTCGAGCGAGGTGCTCACGGGGCGGCTCCACACGCGCATCCTCTTCCGCGGCCAGGCCGTGGTGAGCGAGAGCGAGCCCGCCTGGGAGTTCAAGCCCGGGCGCTGGATCGTGGACGCCTTCGTCTCCGTGCCCGAGCAGGCGGAGGCGGGGATCTACTCCATGGAGCTCGCCTTCGAGAGCCCGGCGCTCTCCTTCGAGGAGAGCCGGACCTTCCTGGTGGAGGAGCCGAAGCGGCGCTGACTCGGGCTGCGCCAGTGACCGGCCCGCCGGAGAGGCCGGCAAGGCCGCGCTGGTGAGGGTTGGGCCGGACCACAGGCGAGCGCGGTCATCGTACCCGCTTACCCCAAACTCTCGGGGGTCTCGAGCGCGGCCGCGCAGCGAGCCGAAGGCGAGCGGAGCAAACTGGATCGCCCTGCGTTTTACTTCGCGCCGACCCCCTCGGCAAGCCTCGCGTCACACGGCGAGCTTCACCTCGGTCGTTCCGAACGCGAAGCGGCGGAAGACCGCGCCGCCCCGGCCGCGCAGGGGATCGGGGCCGGCGAGGACGGGCAGGATCCGCAGCAACCCGCGGGCCCACCACGCCCGGCTGAGCAGGATGCGCGGCGCGCGCGCCTGGAGCCGTTGGATCGCCGCCACCTCGGGTTCGCGCTCCGCCTGGACGCGGCGGCAGGCGGCGTCGAGGGACGCGGGGTCGGCGTCGGTTGCGAGCAGGGCCGGCACGAGGTGATTCGCCGCGACGATCGCGTCGCGCAGGGCGATGTTGATCCCCTGCGCCCCCACCGGCGACATCGTGTGCGCCGCGTCACCGATCACGAGGAGCCCGGGCGCGGTCCAGTCGCGCACGCGGTCGGAGACCGTCCAGAGCAGGAAGGGCTCGACGGAGTCGTGCGCGTGACGCCGAAGATGTTCCGCCAGATCGGGCGAGACGTGCTTCGCCATCTCCTCGATGCACGTGGGCATGCCGCGCTCCTGGAGCTCGCCGAACGATCCCTTGCGGATGACCCAGGCGATCTGGAGCCGCCCGTCGTAGACGGGCGCCGCGAGCAGCAGATGGCCGCCGCCCAGGTAGCCGCGCAGGACGCGGTCGCGCCGCGCGTACTCCGGGAGCGGGAGCTTGCACCACACCACGTCCATGGGCGTGGCGTCGTGGTCCTCGCGCAGCTCGGCGCGGCGGCGCACGACGGAGCTCCGTCCGTCGGCGCCCACCACGAGGTCCGCGCGCAGTTCGCGCTCGCCGGCCGCGCCGAGCACGCGCACGCCCACGCAGCGGCCGTCCTCGTGCACGAGGTTCCGCACCGTGACGCCCCGCTCGAGGCGGAAGCTCGGGTGCGCCCCCGCCTTTGCCACGAGGAGCTCCAGCAGGCCGGGCTGCGACATCCAGCGCGGCGCGAGGGGACCGAAGGTCTCGGGGTCGAAGCCCGCGCGCACGCGGGGACGGCCGTTCACGTAGATTTCGACGCGCTCGAGCGTCACGTGGGGAACCGAGTCGAGCTCGCTCGCGAGGCCCATCTGGTGGAGGGCCTCGAGCCCGCCGGGCAGGAGCACCTCGCCCCGGAACTCGCGCGCGAAGTCGGTCTGGCGCTCGAGGAGGACGACTTCGACGCCGCGGCGTGCGAGGAGGAACGCGAGCGAGGCGCCCGCGGGCCCGGCTCCGACGACGATCACGCTCATGTTCGCTCCGCTCGGCTCCGCCTCGCTGCGCGGTCGTGCTTCGAGCTTCGATCGCGATCCGAGAGCCGCCCCGTTCGAAGTCCTCTCGCCCAGACGCGGCGCAGCCAGCACGACCTTGCCCGGCTTCGCCGAGTTTATCGTCCGGGCTACCCTCCGCCCGTGGCCCCGGCCGACCTCCCCTTCCGCCCCGAGCGCGTGCTCGCCATCGGCGCGCACCCGGACGACGTCGAGTTCGGCGCCGGCGGGACGCTCGGCCGGCTGAGCGAGCTGGGCGCGCGGATCGCCGTCGTGGTCTGCACCGACGGTGGGCGCGGCGGGCGTGGGCTCGCGGATGCCGCGGCCGTGCGCCGCGCGGAGCAGGAGCGGGCGGCCAAGGTTCTGGGGATCGAGGACGTGACCATGCTCGCGCACCCCGACGGCGCGCTCGCGCCGGACACGAGGCTCGTGGGCGAGCTCGTGCGCGCGGTCCGCCGCACGCGGCCCGAGCTCGTCCTCGCGCACGATCCGCGCACCTGGTGGCAGCCCTTCGGGCGCGTGGTGCACCCGGGCCACAGCGACCACCGCGCCGCGGGCGCGGCGACCCTCGACGCCCTCTACCCGCGCGCCGCGAGCCCCAACTTCTACGCGGAGCAGCTCGCGGAGGACGGCCTCGCACCCTGGTATCCCCGGGAGCTCTGGCTCTTCGACGCCGCCGAGCCGGATCTCGTCGTGGACGTCGCCGCGAGCTTCGAGCGCAAGCTCGAGGCGCTGCGCGCCCACGCGAGCCAGGAGGGGGCCGCGGGGGGCCTGGTCGCCGCGGCGCAGGCCGCCGCCGCGCTGCGCGGCGCCCCGGGCCGGCCCGGGGAGGCGTTCCAGCGCCTCCGGCTCCTCTGACGCCTTCTCGCGCCGCGAGGATCCACGAGCGTCCCCGAGCCGTCGCCCCGGGGTGAACACCGTTCGTGGCGCGGCGGGCCTCGAGACGCTGCGCGGTGATAAGATGCAACCCGGACAGGGTTCTTCGTGACCGACGACGGGAAGACCGAGGCCGAGCTCATCGAAGAGATCGCCGCGCTGCGACGGCGCGTCGGTGACCTCGAGCGCGCGCTCGAGGCGGCGCCGCCGCGCTGCGCGGGGCCGGCGGGTCTGACCCGCGTCGAGGAGGCGCTGCGCCAGATCTCCCGGGTCGGCGCCTTCCGCCTCGGCGTGCACGGGAATCTCCTGCACGTGAACGACCACTGGTGCGAGATCACCGGCCTCTCGCGGTCCGAGGCCCTCGGGCGTGGCTGGCTGCGCGTGCTCTCGGAGGAGGATCGCGAGAGCCTGGTCGAGCAGCTCGCCTCGCTCGCTCCGGATCGGGCGCACCGCGGCGAGTATCTGTACCGCCGCCCCGACGGCCGCGAGATCTGGATCGAGTCCGACTCGATGGCCGAGATCGACGCGGCCGGACGGCCCACCGGGGTGATCCTCACGACCATCGTGGACGTGACGGCGCGCAAGCTCGCCGAAGCAGAAGCGCGCCAGAACGCGCACCGCGTGCGCGAGCAGCTCGCGGAGCTCGAGGCCGTGCACCGGGAGCTCCGCCTGATCAAGGAGCACCTCACCGAGGCCCAGCACGTGGCCGGGGTCGGCAGCTGGGAGTGGGACCTCCTCGAAGACCGGGCCTGGTGGTCCGACGAGCTCTACCGGATCTTCGGCCGCGACAAGGAGCGCACGCCGCTCTCCTTCGAAGACTTCCTGGAGCTCGTGCACCCCCACGACCAGGTCGCGCTGCGCAAGCACCTGGAGACCACCTTCTCGAGGAGCGAGCCCGCGAGCTTCGAGTTCCGCTTCGTGCTCGACACGGGCGCCGTGCGCATCATCCGCACGAGCTCGCAGCTCGAGCGCACCCCGGAAGGCGTGCCCGCGCGTCTGGTGGGCACGGTGCAGGACGTGACGGAGCGGCGCTTCGTGGAAGCCGCGCTCGGGCGGGAGTGCGGCGAGCGGTAGGCGCCCGGTGCGCCCGGACCGGAGCGTCGCTACTTCACCTCGATCGTCGCCTTCGCCCCCGGGTGCTCCTTGATGTGGACGCCGAAGCTCCCGGGCTTCGGGAAGGTGTGCGACCAGCTCTGGTCCTTGGCCAGCGGCGGGCTCGAGAATGAGCCGTCGTCGGCGGCTACCGTGTGACCGCCCGGCATCTGGTCCACGTTGTGGAACGTGACGGAGTCGCCCGCGGCGATCTCCACCCGGGCGGGCGCGAGCCGGTTGTGCCCCACCTCCACCTGGGTGTCTGCGGCGGTGGCGCGGAGCGGCGCGGCGAGCAGGGCGAGGAGCGCGGCGAGCGGAACGATGCGTCGCATGGACCCTCCCTGAGGACGCTGCCTGCAGAGCATCCTATCAGGGAGAGCATACAATGGTGGGGCGAGGAGGCACGCCATGGCCGACGATCCGCGTCCGCCCGTCTGGCTGGGTCACGTGGTGCTCGGTGTCGCGGACCTCGGGAGCTCGAAGGACTACTGGACCCGGCTCGGCCTGCGCTTCGTCGCGAGCGGCGCGGGCTTCTGCGTGCTCGAGCTGCGCGGCGGCACGCACCTCGTGCTGCTGCCCGCCGAGGGGCCCGTCGAGCCGGGGACGCCCGCGCCCTTCGACCTCATGGTGGACGACCTCGACGCGACGCGGAAGGCGTGGGAGGGGCTCGGCCTCGCGCCCGCGGAGATCCAGCGCGGGGGGATCCACGACTCCTTCCGCGTGCGCGACCCGAGCGGCTACGAGGTCACGGTGAACTCATCCCACGTGGTCGGGCCCGTCTGAGCTCAGGCGCGGGGTCGGCGGTCGAGCTCGGTGGGGGTGGCTTCCGTCACGCCGTAGTCCGCCTCCGCCGGGATGCACACCACCGCGCGACCCTCGCGTCGTTCGACGCGGGGCAGCACCGTCACGATGGGACCCTGCCGGGCTCGCTCGAGCGCCTCGGCGACGCTGCGGCTGCGGCCGAGCTTCCGGAGGTTCAGGAGCGTCGGGAAGATGATCGTGCGGCGCCCCGCCTCCGCCTCCGCGAGCGCGGCCGCGGGGGTGGCCCAGGTCGAGTCCACCGACTCGCCCCCGTCGTGCACGGCCGCCTGGTCAGGGGGCGCCTGCACCAGGAAGAAGTGCGTGTCGAAGCGCTTGGGCATGAACTCCGGCGTGATCCAGTGGGCGAAGGGCACCAGGAGATCCGTCGCGAGCTCGAGGTCCTCCGTCTCGGCGACGTCCGCGAGCGCGATCGCGTCGGCGAGGAGGCCCGCGCGGTGGCGGCCGCCGATCTCCCTCGAGCGCGCGGCGTCCACCAGCGCTCGCGAGCCGCGCGGGCGGGCGAGCAGCACGCCCGCCTCCTCGAAGGTCTCGCGGATCGCGGCGACCCGCAGCGCGCGCGCAGCCTCGTCGGTCGGCCCTGGCCCGCGCGCGCAGCGGGCCAGCGCGCGCGGATCGCGGTCGCCCGGGTCGAGCTTCCCGCCCGGGAAGACGAGCGCGCCCGTCGCGAAGTCGATCTCGTGGTGGCGCTCCACCAGGAAGACCTCGAGGCCCGCGGCGGCGTCGCGCACGAGCAGGATCGTCGCGGCGGGCACGGGTTGCGCCATCGCCGGAAAGATCGCACATCCGATATGCTGCGCCCCGATGGATCTCGACCTGGCACCCGAAGATCGCGCGTTCCGCGACGAGCTCCGGGTGTGGCTCGCGAAGCATCTGCCGCGCCGCCGGAGCGGGCGGCGCTCGCCGGGCGAGACGGTGGACGGCGAGCGACTGAGGGCGCTCAAGGCCTGGCAGCGCGCGCTCCTCGAGGGCGGCTGGCTCGCCCTCGGCTGGCCGCGGGAGCACGGGGGCCGCGCGGCCACGCTGATGCAGCAGACGCTCGCCGGCGAGGAGCTCGCGCGCCAGCGGGCCCCGGGCATCGTCGGCCAGATGGGGATCCAGATGGTGGGCCCGACGCTCATCCAGTGGGGCAGCGAGGTGCAGAAGCGCCGCTTCCTGCCGAAGATCCTCTCCGCCGAGGAGATCTGGTGCCAGGGCTACTCCGAGCCCGGGGCCGGGAGCGACCTCGCCTCGCTGCAGACCCGCGCCCGGCGCGAGGGCGACCACTTCGTGGTGAACGGCCAGAAGATCTGGACCACGAACGCGCAGATCGCCGACTGGATGTTCTGCCTGGTGCGCACCGACCCCGCGGCGCCCAAGCATCGCGGCATCTCGTACCTGCTCATCGACATGAAGAGCTCGGGGATCCGCGTGCGGCCGCTGCTCCAGATGACGAAGGACGCGGGCTTCAACGAGGTCTTCTTCGACGAAGTCGTGGTGCCGGCGGAGAACCTGGTGGGCGAACCCGGCTCGGGCTGGGCGGTGGCCAACACCACGCTGCGTCACGAACGCAACATGCTGGGCTCCGTCACGCAGACGCAGAACCTCTTCGCGGGCCTGCTGCGCGCGGCGGGTCGCGCGCGTCGCGGCGGCGAGCCCGCGCTCCGCGACCCGAACCTGCGGCAGCGGCTGGCGCAGCTCGCCATCGAGGTGCAGGCGCTGCGCTTCCACTCCTACCGCAACCTGAGCTCCGCCCTGCGCGGCGAGCCCCCCGGCATCGAAGCCTCGATCACGAAGCTCGCCACGACGGAGCTCAACCACCGCATCGCGGAGACCGCACTCGGGCTGCTGGGCGCCCAGGGCTCGCTCTACCGCGGCTCGCCCCGCGCGGTGGACGACGGCGCCTGGGCGTGGGAGTTCATGTTCAGCCTCGGCATGATCATCGGCGGCGGCACCTCGCAGATCCAGAAGAACATCATCGCGACGCGCGGCCTGGGCCTGCCGCGCGGGAGCTGAGGAGCAGACGACGGCGGCGAAGCCGGGCAAGGCCGTGCTGGCGCGATCCAGGCCCGCCGGTGAGGAGCGCGAGAGGTACGGAACTTCGGCGGCGTGGGTCGGAGCCTGAAGCACGGCCGCGCAGCGAGGCGAAGCCGAGCGGAGGAGAGGGCGGCAAGCGCGAAGCGCGCGCAGCGAGCCGTAGGCGAGCGGAGGGAAACGGTTGGACTTCGCACTGTCCGAGGAGCAGGAGCGACTGCGCGACGCCGCGCGCGAGCTCCTGGCGCGCGAGTGCCCGAGCGATCGGGTGCGCAAGCTCATGCAGAGCGAGTCGGGCCACGACCCCGAGCTCCAGCGCGTCTTCGCCGAGGCGGGCTGGCTCGGGATCCTCGTGCCCGAGGCCCTCGGCGGCGCGGGCCTCGCGCTGCTCGACGCCGCGCTGCTCCTCGAGGAGATGGGCCGGGCGCTCGTGCCGGGACCCTTCCTCGCCTCTTCCGTCGCGGCGGTGCTGGCGCTCCGCGAGGCCGGGAGCCCTGAGCAGCAGCAGCAGTGGCTCCCGCGCATCGCGCGGGGCGACGCGCTGGCGACCCTCGCCTTCGCCGAGGCTCCGGAGGCGCGCTTCGACGGAACGGGCGTGGCGGCGCGCGCGACGCGGCGCCGGGGCGGCTTCCGCCTGGAGGGGACGAAGCTCTTCGTCGAGTACGCGCAGCTGGCCGATCTGATCCTGGTGGCGGCCCGCGCGGGCGCGGGGCGCGGCGACCTCGCGGGGATCGAGCTCTTCGCCGTGCCGCGCGGGGCGCGCGGACTCCGCACCGCCGGCCTCGTCTCCGTGGACGAGACGCGCCGCCCGTGCGAGCTGCGCCTGCGCGGCGTGGAGCTGCCCGCGAGCGCGCGGCTCCCCGGTCGCGGCGGCGCGGCGCGCAGCGCCCGCTCGCTGCGCCGCGTGCTCGACGGCTGCGCGGTGGCGGTGGCGGCGGACTGCCTCGGCGGAGCGGAGCGCGCCCTCGAGTGCGCCGTCGGGTACGTGAAGGTGCGCGAGCAGTTCGGCCGGCCGGTGGGATCGTTCCAGGCGGTGCAGCACATGGCCGCGGAGGCGGCGGCGCGCATCGAGCCGGCGCGCGCGCTGCTCTGGTGGGCGGCCTGGGCCTTCGACGCGCGGCCCAAGGAAGCGTCACTGGCCGCATCCATGGCCAAGGCCTGCTGCTCGGACGTGTACCGCTTCGTGGCGCGGACCGCCGTCGAGATGCACGGCGGGATCGGCTTCACCTGGGAGAACGACATGCACCTGCATCTCAAGCGGGCCCTCGCGAACGCCTCCGCCTTCGGCGACGCGGACCACCACCGCGACCGCGTGGCCGAGCTCGCGTTCTGACCCGAGCCCATGCGGGTGCGCGAGCTCTTCTCGGCCGACGCGGTGCGGTCGCGCGTCGCCGAGCTGGCGCAGCAGTTGGCGCGCGACTACGCGGACGCACCCTTCGTGATCGTGTGCATCGATCGCGGCGCCGTGCGCTTCGTCGAGGCCCTCGTCGCGGCGCTCACCCGGCACGGCGCGCGGCCCGAGGTGTGCCACGTGCGCGCCCGCCGCAGCGAGGGCCGGGAGCTCCGCGCGGTGGAGGTGGAGTCCTTCGACCCCACGGTGTTCGAGGATCGCGACGTGCTCGTGGTGGACGACATCGCCGACGAGGGCGCGACGCTGCGCGCCGTGCGGGAGCTGGTGGCGGACGCCGAGCCCCGCTCGCTGCGCAGCGCGGTGCTGGTGGACAAGCGCGAGTCGCGCCGCGAGCCCGTGCGCCCCGACTACGTGGGCTTCGAGGTCGAGCGCGGCTGGGTGGTGGGCTTCGGCATGGACCTCGACGGGAGCTACCGCGAGCTCGACTTCGTCGGGGTGGTGGTGGATCCGAGGTTCTAGCCGCGCGGCCCCCGCGTTTCCCGAGGAGGACGACCTTGCCCTACGTGCTCGTCGAGACCCCCCGCCCCCACGTGCGGTGGATCCGTCTGAACCGCCCGGAGCGGCTGAACGCGCTCTCCTTCGAGACGGTGGTGCCGCTCCACGAGGCCCTCGCCGCGGTGGGAGCCGACAACGACTGCTGGGTCGCGGTGCTGACCGGCGCGGGCCGCGGCTTCTGCTCGGGCCTCGACCTCGAGGACGCGGGCCTGCCGCCGAACATCGCGGGGCTCCCCATGTCGCGCATCGCGATCCGCGCGATGGAGACGATGTCGAGTCTCGTGCCGAAGCTCCGGGAGATGCCGCAGCCCGTGATCGCGGCGGTGAACGGCCCGGCCCACGGAGGGGGGTTCTGCCTCGCCCTCGGCGCCGACATCCGGATCGCGGGCGAGTCCGCCACGTTTCGCGCCGCGGGCATCAACAACGGCCTCGCCAGCACGGAGCTCGGCGCGAGCTGGCTCCTGCCGCGCCTGGTGGGTGCGTCGCGCGCCTTCGAGATCCTGCTCTCGGGTCGCGAGCTCGACGCCCGCGAGGCGGAGCGCATCGGGCTCGTCGCGCGCAGCGTGCCCGACGCGGAGCTGGAGGCGACCTGCCTC
Organism: Myxococcota bacterium; assembly: GCA_035687825.1. GTDB lineage: Bacteria > Myxococcota_A > UBA9160 > UBA9160 > DASRUS01 > DASRUS01. The sequence goes on from DASRUS010000362.1 coordinate 15,146, forward strand.
GCCCTCGCCGAGGGGATCTGCGAGCTCAGCCCCCACGGCGTGGCCATGACGAAGAAGGTGCTCTGGTCGAACCTCGAGAGCGGGAGCCTCACCCAGGGCATCGACCTCGAGAACCGCAACCAGCT
>DASRUS010000363.1:0-6965 GCA_035687825.1 Myxococcota bacterium
GGCTTCGGGCCGCCGCCCCGCCGGATCTACTGACGTCGAACTCACCGACTGACATGGAGTTCAGTGAGGCGGATCTTACCGGGCACCCGACCTGTCCGGCAAGCCCCTTCCCGCCGCTCTATCGCCGAATGGATCTCGTCCCCGGGGGATTCCCGAGCTTCTCTGGCCCTCGCTCTCAGTCCCCGAGCGTGCGGCTCAGGACCTCGCGGGCGAGGCGGCGGGTCAGGGCGTGCGGCGCCGCGCGCTGGAGCGCCGCCAGCAGACGGTTCGCGGGCCCGGGGATGCACAGGAGCTCACCCCGCTCGAGGCCGTGGAGCGAGGCCTCGACCACCTGGTCCACCTCCATCCAGGCGAAGCCCGGGACGCCCGAGGCGTCCATGCCCGCCTGCTCCTGGAACTCCGTGCGGGTGAAGCCCGGGCACAGCACCTGGACGTGGACCCCCGTGCCCCGCAGCTCCTCGTGCAGCGCCTCGCTGAACGAGAGCACGAAGGCCTTGGTGGCGCCGTAGGTGGCGTTGAAGGGGATGGGCTGGAATCCTGCCAGGGAGGAGACGTTGATGATCGAGCCATGCCCCCGTGCGATCATGCCGGGGAGCGCCGCGCGCGAGAGACGCAGCGGCGCCGCCACGTTGAGCTGGACCTGCGCCATCTCCCGGGCGGGATCGAGCCCGGCGAACTCCCCGAGGCTGCCCATTCCGGCGTTGTTCACGAGGAGGTCGGGGACCGAGGCTTCGATCGACGCGACGACGCGCGCCAGGTCGGCGGGCTCGGTGAGATCCGCCGCCTCGATCTCCACCTCGATCTCGCGGCGCTCGCGCAGCCGCTTCGCCATCTCCGCCAGCCGCTCGCGCCGGCGCGCCACGAGCACGAGGTCCCACTGCCGCCGCGCCAGCGCCTCGACGAAGCCGGCGCCGATCCCCGACGACGCGCCGGTCACGAGCGCGCGACGCCGAGGCCCGGCGTGCGTGGCAGCGGCGTCGCTCCCCGGCATGGGTGCCCCTCCTCGGTCGCAGAAGGTACGAGGGAACCCGGCCCGCTCCAAGCGGGCCCGAGTCGGGGGGCTCCGCCGGCGCCGGCTCGCCCCCCGCGCAGCCCGCAGGGAGCCGGCCCCGTGACGTCCCGCGGGCGGTGGCACGCGAAGCTCGCCCTCGGCCTCGCCGCGCTCGCGGGCCTCGCCTTCCTCGGCCGCGCGCTCGGCGCGGAGCTGCCGAGATTCGCCGCCTGGGTGGAGGGTCTGGGCGTGCTCGGCCCCCTGGTCTTCATCGCGGGCTACGCCCTCGCGGTCGTCGCCTTCGCGCCGGGCTCGGTGCTCACCCTCGCCGCCGGCGCGATCTTCGGGCTGGCGAAGGGCACGCTCTACGTCTTCGTCGCGGCGACGCTCGGCGCTTCGGCGGCGTTCTTCGTGGCGCGCCACCTCGCGCGCGGCGCGGTGGAGCGAAGGCTCGCGGGCAACGCGCGCTTCGCCGCCATCGATCGCGCCGTGGGCGAGCAGGGGCGCAAGATCGTCTTCCTGCTGCGCCTCTCGCCCGTCTTCCCGTTCAACCTCCTCAACTACGCGCTCGGCCTCACGCGCGTCCGCTTCGCCGACTACTTCGCCGCCTGCGCGGGGATGCTCCCGGGCACGCTCCTCTACGTCTACTACGGAAAGCTCGCGGGCGACGTCGCGACCTTCGCGGGCGGCGCGGGGGTGCAGCGCGGCGCGGGCTACTGGACCGTGCTGCTGCTCGGCCTCGCCGCCACCGTCGCCGTCACCACCGTCGTCACGCGCGCGGCGCGCGCGGCGTTGCGCGAGGCCGAGACGCGCTAGCGGCGCGCCCCAGGAGACCCCGTCATGCACCCGCCTCCCGAACTCGAGCCGCGCGACGAGCACAACGAACACCTCCTCGCGAACGTGCACCCGCGCGACTGGCGGAACCCCGCGCCCGCGGGCCGCTACAACCTCGTCGTGATCGGCGCCGGCACCGCGGGCCTCATCACCGCGGCCGTGGCGTCGGGGCTCGGCGCGAAGGTGGCGCTCGTGGAGCGCGCCCTGCTGGGCGGCGACTGCCTGAACGCGGGCTGCGTGCCGTCGAAGGCGGTGATCCGCTCGGCGCGTCGCGCCCACGAGGCGCGCGCTGCGGCGGAGATCGGCCTGCGCCTGGACGGCGCCGCGGACGTGGACTTCGCCGCCGTCATGCGTCGCATGCGCCAGATCCGCGCCCGGATCAGCGAGGACGACTCCGCGCGCCGCTACCAGACGCAGCTCGGCGCCGACGTCTTCCTCGGCGAGGCGCGCTTCGCCGGCCCCGACACCGTGGAGGTGGAAGGAGCCCGGCTCCGCTTCCGCAAGGCCGTGATCGCGACGGGGGCGCGGCCGGTCGAGCCTCCCATCGAGGGCCTCGCCGCCGCGGGCTTCCTCACGAACGAGACCGTGTTCCAGCTGACGGAGCGCCCGCGGCGCCTGGCGGTGATCGGGGGCGGCCCCATCGGCTGCGAGCTCGCCCAGGCGTTCCGGCGCCTGGGCTCGGAGGTCGTGCTCTTCCACAACGCGGGCCACGTGCTGAACCGGGAGGACGCCGACGCCGCGGCCATCGTGCAGAACGCGCTCCTGCGCGAGGGGGTCGAGCTCGTGCTCGGCTGCCGCATCCACAAGGTCGCGGCGGGCGGCGGGGGCAAGAGCCTGCGCTTCGCCTGCGAGGGCGGCGGCGAGCGCGAGGTGGTCGTGGACGAGATCCTGGTGGGCGCCGGCCGCGCGCCGAACGTCGCAGGTCTGGGGCTCGAGAGCGTGGGCGTCGCCTTCGACGCGAAGCGCGGCGTCCACGTGGACGACCAGCTCCGCACCACGAACCGGCGCATCTTCGCGTTGGGCGACGTGGCCATGGACTGGAAGTTCACGCACGCCGCGGACGCGGCCGCGAAGATCGTGGTGCAGAACGCGCTCTTCTTCCGGCGCCTGCGGCTCTCCGACCTCGTCATGCCCTGGTGCACGTACACGGACCCCGAGGTGGCGCACGTCGGAATCCAGGAGCACGAGGCGCGCGCCCGGGGGATCGAGCTCGACACCTTCACGATCCCCCTCGAGCGCGTGAACCGCGCGGTGTGCGACGGCGAGGAGGAGGGCTTCGTGAAGCTGCACGTGAAGAAGGGCAGCGACCGCATCCTCGGCGCCACCCTGGTGGCGGCGCACGCCGGGGAGATGATCCCCTCGATCACGCTCGCCATGCTGGCGGGGCTCGGCCTCTCGAAGATCGCCCAGGCGATCCACCCCTACCCCACCCAGGCCGAGGGGATCAAGGCCGCCGCCAACGCGTACCTGCGCACGCGGCTCACGCCGCGCGTGGCCCGCCTCTTCGCGCGCTTCCTCGCGTGGACGCGCTGAGCGCCGCGCAGCCCGACGCCGTGCGCGTCGGGTACTTCGACTATGATTGGCGCCTGAACGATCTCCCGAGGACGGACGGCTGAGATGTCGCTGCTTCGCTTCCTGGGTCTCGACTCGAAGGGCGAGCGCGCGGCGCGCGGGGGCGAGACCGAGACGGTGCGCCGCATCGCGGCGCGCCTCGAGCGCCTCGAGCCGGCGACCGCGAAGTACCTCGCCGCCTTCGCCTACGTGCTGGCGCGCGTCGCGCACTCGGATCTGCGCATCGACGCGTCCGAGACCGAGGAGATGCTGCGCGCCGTGCGCGGCCTCGCGGAGCTCTCGGACGAGGAGGCGGCGCTCGCCGTGGAGATCGCCAAGAGCCAGGCGCGGCTGCTGGGCGGCACCGAGAACTACGTGGTGACGCGGGAGTTCGGTCGCATCGCCACGCCCGAGCAGCGAGCGGCGCTGCTGCAGTGCCTCTACGCCATCGCCGCCGCGGACGGGAGCATCTCGAGCCTGGAGAGCGCCGAGATCGATGTCATCGCCGACGAGCTCGGCTTCAGCCGCCCCGAGGCGCTCGCCCTGCGCAGCGCCTGGCGCGACAAGCTCGCGGTGCTGCGCGGCCTGCCGAAGCGGGGCTGAAGCCCACCGGAGCGCGCTCGACGGGACTCGGTTACCCTGCGCGGGCGAATCGTCGCGCGAGGAGAAGCAAGAACCGATGGCCGATCGCAAGAAGAGCTCGAGACCGAAGCCCAAGGCGAAGGGCGCGAAGAGCGCGAGCCGCGCCAAGCCCGCGGCCCGCCCGAAGGCCGCATCCGGCAAGAAGATCGCCCGCCCGAAGGCCGCCCGCGCCAGGACCGCCGCCGGCGTCCGGCCCGCCGCGAAGGCCGCCGAGGGGGTCGTGTACTCGGACCTGCGCCGCGACGCGGTGATGCGGCGCCTGCTGGGCTCGTCCTAGCTCCGGACCAGCAGCAGGCTCTTCGGGTCGAGGGCCACGTGCAGGGCGGCGACGTCCGGGTTGTCGTGGTCCTTGAGCGCGCGCAGCGTCACCGTCCCCGGAGCCGGCTCGAGCGCCAGCACGACCGCGAAGAGATCCTCGAAGCGGCGCAGCCGCGACGGGATCTCGCGCACGCGCTCCTCGCCGCAGGCCACGGAGAGCCAGACCTCGGCGTCGATCTCGCGGGCGAGGGCGTGGAGGTCTTCGACCTCGTCCCGCGAGGCCTGCTCCAGGGGGAGCCCCTCGAGAACGACGAGGGCCGGCGGCGGACCCGCCTCCGCCTCGAACTTGAGCGCCTCGCGCAGCTTGGCCGACCCGAAGCCGCTCGGGGGGTAGCTGCGGATGCTGCGGCGGCGGTCCACCTCGAGGTGGACGCGCGCCGCGTCCTCGAGGTGCGTGGTGGTGGCGAGCTCGTCGAAGACCGTGTCGTAGTAGGCGCGCACATGGCTCACCGTCTGGTCGAGCGCCACGTGCAGCGCCCGCTCGCCGCGCAGGAGCTCGTCGAGTGCGACCCCCACCAGGAAGGGCGTCTTCCCCACGCCGTGGCCCGCGAGGAGGAGGCCCAGGTTCCCCCGGCCCAGCCCGCCGTGCAGACCCTTCTCGAGGAGGCGCAGCGGGCTTCGCGCGTTCAGGAACTTGCGATGCATCGCTCCTCCTCGCCTACTTCCTCTCGGCGGCCTTCGCCCGGTGCTCCTCGATGAGCGTCTTGCTCACCTCCGACGGCGCGGGGAGGTAACGCGCGAACTCGAGCGTGAACTCGGCCTTGCCCTGCGTTCCCGAGCGCAGGTCCGTGGCGTAGCCGAACATCTCCGCGAGCGGCACCTCGGCCTCCACCTGGCAGAAGCCGGCGTCCTCCGTCGTGCCGATCACGGTGCCGCGCCGCTGCATGATGGTCTTCAGGATCTGGCCCTGGAACTCCACCGGGCCCTCCACGCCGAGCTTCATCACGGGCTCGAGGATGATGGGCTTCGCCCGGGGATAGGCCTCGCGGAACGCGTCGCGCGCCGCGGTCTGGAAGGCGAGGTCCGAGGAGTCCACCGAGTGCGCCTGGCCGTCGTTGATCACCGCGCGCAGGCCGATCACGGGGAAGCCGATCAGCGACCCCTTCGGGAGCGCGCTCCGGATGCCCTTCTCCACGGAAGGCATGAACTCCGTCGGAATCGATGCCCCGCGCACCTCGTTCGCGAACTCGAACTCTTCGCCGGAGCCCGGCTCGAGGTAGCCCGCCACGCGCGCGTACTGGCCCGCGCCGCCGGTCTGCTTCCTGTGCGTGTAGTTGAAGTCGGCGCGCTGGGAGATGGTCTCCCGGTACGCGACCTGGGGCGCGCCCGTCTCGACCGTGACGCCGTACTCGCGCCGCATGCGCTCGACGTACACCTCGAGGTGGAGCTCGCCCATGCCGGAGATGATCGTCTCCTGGCTCTCCTCGTCCACCCAGGTGCGGAAGGTCGGATCCTCGCGCGTGAAGCGTCCGAGGGCCTTGGCGAGGTTGGCCTGCGCCTTCTGATCTTTGCACTTGAGCGAGAGCGAGATCACCGGGTTCGGCACGTGCATCGAGGTCATCGAGACCTGGATCGACTCGTCCGTGAAGGTGTCGCCCGACGCGCACTCGATGCCGAACATGGCGATGATGTCGCCCGCCGCGGAGCCGTCGATGTCCTCCATCTGGTCCGCGTGCATGCGCACCAGCCGGCCCACCTTGTGGCGCCTGCGGGTGCGGCTGTTCACGATGCTCGAGCCGCGCGCGATCGACCCCTGGTAGACGCGCAGGTAGGTGAGCTGGCCGTAGCGGCCTTCCTCGAGCTTGAAGGCGAGCGCCACGAGGGGCTTCTGCGGATCGCTGGAGAGCGCGAGCGGCGCCTCGTCGTTCGAGAGGTCCACGGCGCTGTTCTCCACGTCCGCCGGGCTCGGCAGATAGTGGGTCACCGCGTCCAGCAGGGGCTGCACGCCCTTGTTCTTGTAGGCCGAGCCCAGGAAGACGGGGGTGAGCTCGAGGGCGAGCGCGCCGCGCCGGACCGCCGCCTGGATCAGCTCCTCGCTCACCTTCTCCTCGAGGATCGCCTCGGTGAGCTCGTCGGAGAACATGGAGACGGCGTCCAGCATGTTCTCGCGCGCCGCCTCGGCCTCGTCCACGAGCTCGGCGGGGATCTCGGCCTCGCGCACCTTCTCGCCGCTGTCCCCGTCGAAGTAGAGCGCGCGCAGGCTGACGAGATCCACCACGCCAGCGTGCTCCGCCTCGAGCCCGATGGGGATCTGCATGAGGACGGCGTTGAGCCCGAGCTTCTCCCGGAGCTGCTGCACCACGCGCTGCGGGTTCGCGCCGGAGCGGTCGAGCTTGTTCACGAAGGCGAGCCGCGGGACCTTGTAGCGCCGCATCTGGCGGTCCACGGTCATCGACTGGGACTGCACGCCCGCCACGCCGCAGAGCACGAGCACCGCGCCGTCGAGCACGCGCAAGGAGCGCTCCACCTCGATGGTGAAGTCCACGTGCCCCGGCGTGTCGATCAGGTTCACGTGGTGGCCGCGCCACTCGCAGTAGGTGGCGGCGGAGGTGATCGTGATGCCGCGCTCGCGCTCGAGCTCCATCCAGTCGAGCGTGGCGCCGCCGCCGTCCTTGTCCTTCACCTCGCG
>DASRUS010000364.1:0-4498 GCA_035687825.1 Myxococcota bacterium
GCGCTTCGGCCGGCGCTGAGCGGGCGGATGCCGCCCGCCCCCCGTTCCCGCGCTGAGCGGGCGGCGCTCGGGTCCCCGCTAACCTTCGGCGCATGTCCCTTGCCCACGTAGAGCGTCCCCCGGTCGTCGTGGTCGGCGGACCCACCGCGGCGGGCAAGAGCCATGTCGCGATCGACCTCGCGCTGCGCTTCGAGGGCGAGATCGTGAACGCGGACTCGGTGCAGGTCTACCGCTACCTCGACGTGGGGACGGCGAAGCCGACGACCGAGGAGCGGGCGCGCGTGCCGCACCACCTGCTCGACGTGGTGAAGCCGGACGTCCCCTACAACGCGGGGCGCTACCTGGGCGAGGCCCGCGCCGCGGCGCAGCGCGTCCACGCGCGGGGCCGACTGGTGATCCTGGCGGGCGGCACCGGCCTCTACGTGCGCGCGTGCCTCGAGGGCCTGATCCCGGGCGTGGGCTCGGACGCCGGGCTTCGGGCGCGCCTCGAGGCGGAGGACGCCGCCGCGCGGCGCGCGGGCGAGCCCGAGCGCCTGCACCAGCGGCTCGCGGGGCTCGACCCCGAGGCCGCGGCGCGCACCCACCCGAGCGACGCACGGCGCGTGATCCGCGCCCTCGAGCTCTGCGCCCTCGGCGGGCCGGCGTCCCTGGCCCGGCGGCGTCACGGCTTTGCCGACCGCCCGTACCGCGTGCTCCACCTCGTCCTCGATCCGGGGCGCGAGGAGCTCGACCGGCGCATCGACGCGCGCTGCGCGCGCATGCTCGACGCCGGGCTCCTCCGGGAGGTGCGCGGGCTTCGCGCGATGGGCTACGGGCCCGAGCTCCGGTCGCTCCAGGCCATCGGCTATCGCCATCTGCACCCCGTGGTGGATGGCCTCGACACGCTCGCGAACGCCCTCGAAGCCATGCGCCGCGACACGCGCCGGTTCGCGCGGCGCCAGCGCACGTGGTGGCGCGGCGTCCCCGAGGCGGTCTGGATGAACCCCGAGGACGCGGACTCGATCGCGAAGGCGGTGGAGGCGTTCCTGGGCGCCCAAGCGATCTCGACGCGAGGAGCGGCCGCAGCCGATCCGCCGGACGCTCCGCGCTACTCGCCGCCCGAGGTGTAGTCGGTGCCGAACTTCACGTGGTAGACGGGATTGTCGTAGTCCACCAGCGCGGAGTTCTCCACGACCGGATCGAAGAGCGGGTCCATGTCCGCGTCGAGGGGCAGCAGGATCAGCCCCGGCAGGAACTCGAAGACGCCCGTCACGCCGCGCAGCACCGCCGCCCCGACCTGCACGCTCGTCGTCCACACGAAGCCCGGGATCGGGTAGGCGATCCGCACGCCCGTCGAGTCGTTCACGTCCTGCAGGTTGGTGTAGATCGTCTTGCCCGCCACGACGGGCGAGAGCGCGAGGTCGAGAGGCCACTGGGTGAGGTTCTCGATGGAACGCTTGAACGTGGCGGGGGTCGCGGAGGCGGCGACCGGCGCGAAGGCGACGGCGGCGGCGACCCCGAGCGCGGTCGTCGTGCGCGAGAGCCAGATCCCGGCGGTTCCCACGGCGGTTCCTCCCCAGAGGTTGTCAGTGCTTGCAGACGTCGCGGACATCGAGTTCCCGGCGGAGACGGGCACCCGGCGGCGAGCCTACGAGCGGGCTCCCGCGCTTGTCAAGCAATGTTTCGGGCCCGGGGCGGGTTGCCGCCCGCAGTTGCGGATCGGATGCGGCGGAGCGCGCTCGACCCGGGGCGCGCCGGTGCCTAACCTCGGCCGGTCGTACCTCACCATGCCCCCGGGAAGACTTCCCATCGTCGCCATCGTCGGACGGCCCAACGTCGGGAAGTCCACGCTCTTCAACCGCTACGCGGGCCGGCGCAAGGCCCTCGTGGACGACGTGCCCGGACTCACGCGCGACCGCATCGCCGAGGAGGTGCGCGCGGGCGAGCGACGCGTCCTCGTCGTGGACACGGCGGGCCTCGAGCCCGACGCCGAGGCCGGGGTGGCGGGCGCGGTCCAGCGTCAGGCGCGGGAGGCGGTGCGGCAGGCGGACGCAATTCTCTTGGTCGTGGACGGGCAGGACGGCCTGCTGCCGGTGGACGCGGAGATCGCGCGCCAGCTCCGGCGCACCGCGAAGCCGGTGCTGCTCGTGGTGAACAAGATCGACGTGCCCGCGCACGAGGTGCGCGCCGCCGAGTTCGCCCGGCTCGGCCTCGGCGAGGCGCGCGGCGTCTCGGCGGAGCACGGGCGTGGCGCGTGGGACGCGCTGGAGGAGCTCGTGGCCCGGCTTCCCGCCCCGGGTGCGGACGAGCCCGCGGGCGAGCCCGACGACGCCTGCCTGCGCGTCGCGATCGTGGGGCGGCCCAACGTGGGCAAGAGCTCGCTCACGAACGCGCTCGTGGGGAGCGAGCGGATGGTGGTCTCCGAGGAGCCGGGCACGACGCGCGACGCCGTGGACGTGCGTCTCGACTCGCCGGAGGGGCCCCTCGTGCTCGTCGACACCGCGGGCGTGCGCCGGCCCGGCCGCCGCACGCGCACGGGCGAGCGCGGGGGCGCGCTCATGACGGTGCGCGCGCTCGAGCGCGCGCAGCTCGCGCTCGTCGTGATCGACGCCGCCGCGGGCGTCACCGACCAGGACGCGCGGGTGGCGGCGCTCGCGCTGGAGCGCGGCTGCGCGACGGTGATCCTCGCCAACAAGTGGGATCTCCTGCAGGGCGAGGACGACGCGCGGCGCGTGCGTGACGCCGTGGCGCGCCAGCTCCGCTTCGTCCCCGGCGCGTCGTGCCTGCCGGTCTCGGCGCGCACCGGCCGGGGCGTGGACGCGATCGTGCCCCTCGCGCGGCGCGTGGCCGCGCAGGCCGGCCGCCGGATCCCGACGGCCCAGCTGAACCGCTGGCTCCGCGCCGCCGTGGCGCGCCACGAGCCCGCCATGGCGCAACGCGGCGCGCGGCGCCGGCCGCTCAAGTTCTTCTACGCGACGCAGCTCGGTGTGACACCGCCGACCTTCGTGCTCTTCTGCACCGAGCCCCGCTCCGTGCTGCCCACGTACCGCCGCTTCCTCGAGAACCGGCTGCGCGAGGAGTTCGGCTTCGCGGGGACGCCGCTGCGGCTGCTGCTGCGGGCACGCCGCGCGGCGAACGGCTAAAACAGGCGCGCGCGGTCGCGGATCGGCGGGGGAGGGGAGCGTGGTGCGAAGGGAAGCGGCGGATCCCATCGACGAGCTGAGCTCGCGGGTGGAGCAGGTGGCCGGGTGGGTGGCCCGCCATCGGCGCGTCGCCCTCGTCGGAGCCGCCCTCGTCCTGCTCGCGGCGGCGGGCTGGGGTGCGTGGGAGACGCTCGCGACGCGCCGCGAGCTGCGCGCCTCGGCGGCGCTCTCGCGGGCGCAGGCGGACTGGCGCCGGGCCATGGGCGCGGCTCCGGACGCGCGCGAGGTGACCGAGCCGGCGAACCCCGAGCTCGCGGCGCGCGCGCGCCGCGATTCCGCCCAGAGCCTCCTCGCGATCGCGGAGGAGAACTCCGGGACGCGAGCCGCAGTGGTCGCGGCGCTCCTGGCCGGCAACCGGCTCTGGGAGCTCGGCGATCCCCAGGCCGCGCTCGACGCCTGGGAGTCCGCGCGGCGCGGGGCGCCCGCCGATTCCTCCCTGCGCGCACTCGTCCTCCTGCGCCTCGCCGAGGCCCACGAAGCCCAGGGTCGCTTCGGCGAGGCCGCCGCCGCCTTCGAGGAGGCGGGGGCGATCGAGGCCTACCCGCTCCGCTACGCGGCCCTGGGCGACGCCGCCCGCTGCTTCGCCGAGGCCGGCGACGCGGGTCGGGCCCTGGTGCTCTTCGACCGCATCGAGGCGGAAGCCCCGGAGACCATCCTCCCGGACCACGTGCGGGCGCGGCTGCGCGAGCTTCGCGCCGCAGCGGTGGCAAGCGCCGCTCCCGCCGCTCCCTGACCCGGGAGCCCTCAGGAGGGGGTGGCCTCCTCGGCTCGCTCCTGGGCGGCGCGGATGCGGTCCTTCTGGCGAGGTGACCGCCGAAGACGGGGCTTCGCGCCGTCGAGATCGGCGCAGCGGTGGAGCAGTCGGTGAAGGAAGGGCGACCGATCGAGCTTCGTGACCGCTTCCGCTGGCTGCGCGGCGCGGAGAACATCCAACACTCTTCGACGCTCACGGCGAGCCACCCGGCCTCCTCACTTCTTGCGCGCTGTGCCATCCGGCGATGAGTGTTCGCGCGGCGCAGAACCCTCGGCAAGGTCGCGGCGAGCGCTACGCTGCGTCGAACCAACAGGGGGTGAGGCATGAGTCCGTCCGACGACGATCTGCGTAGCGAGCTCGAGCGGCTGCGCGCCGAGAACGAGGCGCTCAAGGCAAAAGAGCGGCGCGGCACGCGCCTCCAGGTGAGCGAGAAGGGCGGCGTGTCGCTCTATGGGCTCCGGCGCTTCCCGATCACGTTCTACAAGGAGGAATGGGAGCGCATCCTCGGCATGGCCGACGAGATCCGCGCCTTCATCCACGAGAACGAGGCCGCGCTCAAGAA
>DASRUS010000365.1:0-3014 GCA_035687825.1 Myxococcota bacterium
CGCGCGGGCGAGGTCGCGATCCCCCCCGACGCGACCGTGCACGACCTCGCGGGCAAGGTGCTGATCCCCGGGCTCGTGGACACGCACTCCCACGTGGGTCTCTACCCGCGCCCCGCGGTCCCGTCCAACGCGGACGGCAACGAGCTCTCGAACCCCGTGACGCCCGAGGTGCGCGCGATCGACGGGATCCTGCCGAGCGACCCGGGCATCCGCATGGCGCGCGCGGGCGGCGTCACCACCGCGAATGTGATGCCGGGCTCGGGCAACGTGGTGGGGGGACAGACGGCCTACGTGAAGCTGCGCGGCGCGACCGTCGAGGCGATGCTGATCCGCGGCGCGGACGGCGAGCCGGTGCGGGGCGGCATGAAGATGGCAAACGGCGAGAACCCGAAGCGCGCCCGGGCGGGGCCGGACAAGCCCGCCGGCAACCCCGCCACGCGCATGGGCGCCGCCTTCCTCGAGCGCCAGCTCTTCGTCGAGGCGCTCGAGTACCGCGAGAAGCGGAAGGGCAAGGAGCCGCCGGCGCGCGACCTGCGCCTCGAGCCGATGCTCGAGGTGCTCGCCGGCGAGCGCGTCGCGCACCACCACACGCACCGCGCGGACGACATCCTGACGGTGCTGCGCATCCGGGAGGAGTTCGGACACCGCGTGGTGTTGCAGCACGCCTCGGAGGCCTGGCTGGTGGCCGGCGAGATCGCGCGGAGCGGGATCCCCGTCTCGACCCTCGTGGTGGACGCGCCCGGCGGCAAGCACGAGGCGGTGAACCTGCGCCTCGAGACGCCCGGGATCCTGGAGCGGGCGGGCGTCCGGGTGGCCCTCCACACCGACGACTTCATCACGAGCTCGCGCCTGCTGCTGCGCATGGCAGCGCTCGCGGTGCAGGGGGGCATGAGCGAGGCCGGGGCGCTGCGGGCCGTGACGCTCCACGCCGCCGAGATGCTCGACCTCGGCCCAAGGCTCGGGAGCCTCGAGCCCGGCAAGGACGCGGACCTCGTGGTGCTCTCGGGTCCGCCCTTCTCGGTGCGCACGCGCGTGCTCGAGACGTGGATCGAGGGCGAGAAGGTCTTCGACGCGACGGATCCCGTCGACCGCCTCTACCAGAGCGGCGGCTTCGGCGTGGCGGAGCGCTACCCGTGAGGCGCCCCCTCGCGCTCGCGGTCGCAGTCACGGCGCTAGCGGCGCTGGCGGTGCGCGCTGGCGCGGCCACGCTCGCCATCGAGGCCGGGACGCTCCACACCGAAGGGCCGGAGGGCACGCTCACGGACGCCGTGGTGCTCGTCCGCGAGGGGCGCATCGCAAAGGTGGGGCCGCGCGGGTCGGTGGAGCTGCCGGAGGACGCACGGCGCCTGCGCGCGGCGGTGGTGACGCCGGGCCTCATCGACACGCACTCGAGCGCGGGGCTCGCCGGCATCCACAACGTCCCGGCCGATCGGGACTCCGACGAGGTGACCGGGCCGAACCAGGCGGGCCTGCGCGCGCTCGACGGCTTCAATCCGCACGAGCCGCTCCTCGGCTGGCTCCTCGCCAACGGCGTGACCGTGGTGCAGTCCGGCCCCGGCGAGGCGAATCCCATCGGCGGCCTCGCCGGGGTGTTCAAGACCTGGGGCGCGAACGTCGAAGCGATGACGCTGCGCTTCCCGTCGGCGCTCGTCGTCACCCTCGGCGAGCCGCCCAAGGAGACCTACGGCGCGAAGCTCCAGGCGCCCGTCACGCGCATGGGCACGGCGGCGCTCCTGCGCACCGCCTTCACCGAGGCGCGCGGCTACGCCGAGAAGCGCGGCAAGCAGGAGGCGCCGGCCCGCGACCTCGCGAAGGAGGCGCTCGTGCTGGCCCTCGAGCGCGAGATCCCCGTCCTCGCCACCGCCCGGCGCGAGGACGACCTCGTGACGGCGCTGCGCATCGCGCGGGAGTTCGAGCTCGACCTCGAGCTCGCGGACGCCGTGGAGGGCTACCTCGTCGCGGACGAGATCCGCGCCGCGGGCGTGCCGGTGCACGTGGGCCCCGTGATGGAGCGCGTCGCCGCGCTCGAGACCATGAACCTCTCCCTCGAGAACGCCGCGATCCTGGCGAGGCACGGCATCCCCATCACGTTCCAGTCGGGCTTCGAGGACTACGTGCCGCGCACGCACGTGGTGCGCTTCGAGGCCGCCGTGGCGGGCGCCTGGGGGCTCGGCTTCGAGCCCGCGCTGCGAGCGCTCACGATCGACGCCGCGCGGCGGCTGCGCGTGGACGACCGCGTGGGCTCCCTCGAGCGGGGCAAGGATGCGGATCTCGTGCTCTTCGATGGGGACCCCTTCGAGTACACGACCCACGTGGAGACCGTCATCGTGAACGGGGCGGTCGCCTGGCAACGGGAGTAACCATATGAGCAACTCCCCGGAAGAGCCGGCCGCGCAGCCCGCGAGCGCAGCGCCGTGGTGGCGGCGGCGCTGGGTCGTGATCCTCGCGATCCTCGTCGTGCTCGGCGGGGTGATCCGCGTCGCACTCCCCTGGGCCATCGCGCGCACGGTCGAGTGGCAGGCCCCGAAGCAGGTGGGGCTGCCGGTGCGGGTGGGCAACGTGGACCTCTGGTGCCTGCGCGCCGCGGTGGCCGTCGAAGGTCTCGTGGTGGGCCGCAAGCAGGATGCCCCGTCGGAGACCGGCCCCGACCCCGAGACGGCGCTGCTTCGCTTCGAGCGCCTGTTCGTGGATCTCGACTGGAGCGACCTCTTCGACCGCCGCATCCGTCTCACCGAGCTCGCCCTCGACGGGCCGCGCGTCCGCGTGGAGCGCGAGCCCGACGGCAAGATCGATCCCCTCGGCACGTCCGGGGAGCCGCCGCCGCCCGAGTCCGAGCCGGCCGAGCCCGAGGAGCCGTCGGAGCCCTGGGCGTTCGCCGTCGATCGCTTCGACATGAAGCGCGCGGAAGTGAAGCTCTTCGACGTCGCGTCGCAGCAGACGCCCGTCGAGTTCGCGCTCGCGGGGCTCGGCCTCTCCGACGTGTCGGTGGCGGGAAGCGACCTCGGCCTCGGCGG
>DASRUS010000366.1:0-3875 GCA_035687825.1 Myxococcota bacterium
CTCCCGCCTCGGCGATGCGCGCCAGCACCGTCCCCACGCGCACCACGGCTCCTTCGGCCACGAGGATCTTCTCCACCACGCCGGCCGCGCCCGCTCGGCGCGGGCCTCGGGCGCGGGGCGCGCTCCCGCCTCGGCGATGCGCGCCAGCACCGTCCCCACGCGCACCACGGCTCCTTCGGCCACGAGGATCTTCTCCACCACGCCCGCCGCGGGCGCGGGCAGCTCGGCGTCGGCCTTGTCGGTGGTGACTTCGACCAGGGGCTGGTCCTGCTCGACGCGGTCGCCCTCCTTCACGAGCCACTTCCCGAGCGTCGCCTCGACGATGCTCTCGCCCAGCTCCGGAAGCCTCACCTCCATCGTGCCTCTCCGTTCACGAGCGCGTTCGCGCCACGTCAGAAGTTGATCGAGCGCCCCTCCGCGGCGAGCGTCGCCTCGAGGATCGCCTCGGAGAGCGTCGGGTGCGCGTGACAGGTCTGCGCCACCTCCTCGGTGGTGGCCTCGAGCGTCATGGCGAGACCGATCTCCGCGATGAGCTCGGTGGCGCCCGCGCCCACCACGTGCGCGCCCACGATCTCGCCGAAGCGCGGCTCGGCGATCACCTTGGCGAAGCCCGCGGTGTGCGCCGCGGCCACGGCCTTGCCCGAGGCCGTGAACGGGAAGCGGCCCACGCGGATCTCGTCGCCGAAGGCCTCCCGGGCCTGCGCCTCGGTCTTGCCGATCCACGCCACCTGCGGCTGGCAGTAGATGCAGGCGGGGATCTTCGCGGGGTCCAGCGCGGGGCGCTCGACCCCGGCCAGGAACTCCACCGCGGCGATGCCCTCCTCGCTCGCCTTGTGCGCGAGGAGCGGCGGACCCGAGACGTCGCCGATCGCCAGCACGCTCGGCGCGCTGGTGCGGAACCAGGCGTCCACGGGGACGAAGCCCTTCGGGTCGAGCGAGACGCCCGCGCTCTCCAGGCCGAGGTCGCCGGAGAGGGCGCGCCGCCCGATCGCCACCAGGGCCTGGTCCGCCGCGAGGCCCGTGCTCGCACCCTTCGCGTGCACCGCCACCTCGACGCCCCCGTTCACGCGCTTCACGCCCTCGAAGCGGGTCGCGAGCAGCACCTCGATCCCCTTGCGACGGAACTCGCGCTGCACCACCTGCGCGAGCTCGGGATCGGCGCCGGGCAGCACCTGCTCCGCCATCTCCACGATCGTGACGCGCGCGCCGTACATGGCGTAGACGTACGCGAACTCCAGACCCACCGCCCCCGCGCCGACCACGACGAGGCGCTCGGGGATGCGCCGGGATTCGAGCGCCTCGCGCGAGGTGAGCACGCGCTCGCCGTCCACCTCGACGCCCGGGGGCACCCACTCCGCGGAGCCCGTGGCGACGAGCACGAAGTCAGCGTCGAGGTCCACGTCGCGCTCGCCGGTCACCTCGACGCGCCGCGCTCCCGCCAGGCGCCCGCGCCCGCGCACGAGCTCGATCGCGTGCTTGCGCAGCAGCGACTCGACGCCCTTGCACAGCCGATCCGCCGAGCGGCGGCTGTGGTCGATCAGCTTCGAGTAGTCGAGCGTGATCCCGCTCGCGCCGATCCCGAAGGTCTCGCCGTGCTTGCGCAGCGACTCGACGAGCTCGGCTCCCGTGAGCAGCGCCTTCGACGGGATGCAGCCCCAGTTGAGGCAGACGCCGCCCGGCCGGTCCGCTTCGACGACCGCCACGCGCATGCCGAGCTGCGCCGCCCGGATCGCGGCCACGTAGCCGCCCGGGCCCGCGCCGAGCACCGCGAGATCGAAGCGCTCCGCCAACCCGACCCCTCCCCCGCACGAGCCCCCCGCGCCAGCGCGGCGTCGGGACTCAGGCGACCGGCTTCTCCAGCACCAGGACCGGGAGCTCCTCGATCTCCCGGTGGCGGCCGGTGCGCGGCACCTTCTCGGCCTGCACGCGGGCCTGGAGCTTCATCAGACCGTCGAGGACGGCCTCGGGGCGGGGGGGACAGCCGGGGATGTAGATGTCCACCGGGATGATCGTGTCGATGCCCTGCACCACGGCGTAGTTGTTGTAGGGGCCGCCCGAGCAGGTGCACGCGCCGAAGGCCATCACCCACTTGGGCTCTGCCATCTGGTCGTAGACCTTCTTCAGGATGGGCGCCTGGCGGTGGGTGATCGTCCCCACGACCCAGAGCAGGTCCGCCTGGCGCGGCGAGAAACGCGGCAGCGCGCAGCCGAAGCGGTCCACGTCGTAGCGGGGTCCGGCGACGGACATGTACTCCATGCCACAGCACGCCGTCACGAACGGGTAGGCGAACATCGAGTACTTGCGGGCCCAGTTCAGGAGCGCGTCCACCTTCGTGGTGAGGAAGCTGTCGGTCCCCTGGCGCAGGACCTCGAGCATCCGGGTGGTCTGCTCCGTGGGCTTCATCGGCGATCCGCCTCCGGGCCGTCGGTTCGAACGCCGATGACTATAGCCGCTCTGGTATGGTTCGCAGTCATGACCACGGTCGCGGCTCCCCAGCCCTCGCCCGCGCGCGTGGCCGCGGCGTGGAGCGTCCACCTGCTGACCGCGCTCGGCGGCGTCGCCGGCACCGGCGCGCTCCTGGCGCTCCTCGAGCGCGAGCTCCAGGCCGCCGCCCTGCTCCTGCTCGCGGCCCTCGCCATCGACTGCGTGGACGGGAGCCTCGCGCGCGCGGCCCGCGTCTCGGAGGTGCTGCCCTGGTTCGACGGGCGCCGCCTCGACGACATCGTGGACTTCCTGAACTACGTGGTCGTGCCCGCGGTCTTCCTCGTGGTGGCGGGATCGCTCGTGAACCCGCTCTTCGCGGCGCTGCCGGTTCTGGCGAGCAGCTACGGCTTCTGCCAGGAGCAGGCCAAGACCGACGACGACTTCTTCCTCGGCTTCCCGTCCTACTGGAACGTGGTGGCGCTCTACCTGTGGCTCTTCGCGACGCCCGCCTCGCTCGGGACGCTCCTCGTGGTGGCGCTCGCGGTCCTCGTCTTCGTGCCGCTCAAGTACCTCTACCCGAGCAAGATGAAGGTCTTCTGGTGGACCACGAACGTGGGCGGCGCGCTCTGGATCGTCGCCATCACGGCGGTGGTGCTCGCGCCCGAGCGGGTCGCGCCCTTCCACCTGCTCGAGCTCTCGCTCCTGTACCCCGCCTACTACATCGCGGGCTCGCTCTGGCTCGGAGGGCTCGCGAGGAGCCGGGCGTGACGCGCGCGGCAGGGCGCCCGACCGGCGTCCTCCTCGTGAACCTCGGCACGCCCGCCTCGCCGAGCGTGGGGGACGTACGCCGGTATCTGCGCGAGTTCCTCTCGGATCCACGCGTGATCGACCTCGCGGCGCCGGCGCGCTGGTGGCTCCTGAATGCGGTGATCCTGCCCTTCCGCCCGCGGCGCTCGGCGCACGCCTACGCGTCGATCTGGACGCCCGAGGGCTCGCCGCTCCTGGTGCACTCGCGCGCACTCGCCGAGGGCGTCGGAAGGGCGCTCGGCCCGGGCTACCGGGTGGAGCTCGCGATGCGCTACGGCGAGCCGTCGATCGCGGGCGCGCTGGATCGGCTCGACGCGAACGCTGTGGAGCGCGTCGTGGTCCTCCCCCTCTTCCCGCAGTACGCGGCGTCCTCCGGCGGGAGCGCCCTCGAAGCGGTGTATCGCGAAGCGGGGCGGCGCTGGAACGTTCCGCCGATCGGCGCGCTGCCCGCCTTCTACGACGATCCGGGCTTCCTGCGCGCCCTCGCCGAGGTGACGCGACCCCCCCTCGAACGCTTCCGCCCGGACCACGTGCTCTTGAGCTTCCACGGCCTGCCCGAACGCCACGTGCGCAAGAGCGATCGCACGGGCGCGCACTGCCTCGCGCGGCCGGATTGCTGCGACGCGCTGGGCGAGGCGAACCGC
>DASRUS010000367.1:0-5300 GCA_035687825.1 Myxococcota bacterium
GCGGACCGAGGACACCGACGAGGGGATCGTCGCCGAGATCAACATCACGCCCCTCACCGACGTCTTCCTCGTGCTGCTCATCATCTTCATGATCACGAGCTCCGTGATCTCGCAGCAGGGCAAGCAGGTGAACCTGCCCGAAGGGCAGGTCTCCGACACGACGCCCGAGGGCATCACGGTGACGCTCACCGCCGAGGGCACCATCCAGGTGAACGACCGCGTGGTGAGCCAGGCCGAGCTGCCCGCGGCCCTGCGCGCCGCCATCGAGGCCTCCCGGGACAAGACCGTGGTGCTGCGGGGCGACCGCCAAGTGATCCTCGGCCAGGCGGTCTACGTCCTGGACCAGGCGCAGCTCGCCGGCGCCACGGGCTTCGCCCTCGCCACGCAGAAGCCGCGCCGCCTCCCCGGCGGCTCGGGCTGAGGCTCGCACGGAAGGTCGGCGAAGCCGGGCAAGGTCGGGCTGGTCGGAGTTCGGCCCGGCCCCGAGGGTCTGGCGACCCCGCATCCCCGCCGGCTCGGATGGAGGCGTGAGCCCGACCGCGCAGCGAGGCGCAGCCGAGCGGAGTCAACCAGATCGTCTTCGGAGCCAGGCGAGGCCTCCCGCCACGAGCAGCAGCTCGGGCACGAGGAGCCCCACGCCGTAGAGCATGCGCAGCGTCTCCTGCGGCGTGAGCGGGAACTGGTGGGGGGGGAGCGCCTTGGGTCGGAGCGTGATGCGCTCCGTACGGTCCGTCGCCCAGTGCACGGCGTTGAGCGCGAGATCCTGGTTGTAGAGCCCGCGCAGGTTGCGGTTCGCGGCGAAGTCGCAGTCGCCGAAGGCGACGATGCGCGCCTCGCTCCCAACCCGCGGGTAGCGCCCGGTCGCGGCGAGGGGCTGGTAGTCCTCGGCCGCGTCGGCGGGCCGTTCGGGCGGCCGCGCGCCGTCGGCGACCGCGCCGCTCGCGGCGAGCCAGGCGCGCCGGCTGGAGAAGGCGACGGCGCGGAGATCGTCGTCGGCCTGGGGCTTCCTGGCCGGGATCACGGGGCGCGCGCCGCGGAAGAAGACCATGCGCGTCTCGCCGAGCCCGCGCGCGACCGGATGGTCCGCGAACTGGTGCACGATCGGGTTCACGCCGGTGGGGTCGCCCGCCACCGGCCCCGAGGCGGGATCGACGACGAGGCGGTCGGGCACGTCGAGGCCCCACTCGGCGAGCAGCGCCTCGATCCCGCTGCGCTGGCCGGGGTCGAGGCACACGACCAGGCGGCCGCCGCCGTCGAGCCAGCGGCGCAGCGCCGCGAACGCGTCGGCGCGCAGCTCGCGCTCCGGGGCCAGCAGCAGCAGCGCGGAGGCGTCGGCGGGGATCTCGTCCGTGGCGGCGAGCACGAGGTCGCGCAGGCGATAGCCCTCGGTCTCGAGCGCCGCGGCGAAGCCGGAGTAGCCGACGTCGTCCGTGCGGCGCAGGTCGCCCTCTCCCTCGCCGCGCGCCACGTAGAGGAAGCCGGCGGGCTCGGCGACCAGGCGCTGGATCGCCTCGTAGAGCGAGCCCTCGCTGGGTCGCTCGACCTTCGCGAAGCGCTCGCCCCGTTCGAGGACGACCGTGTTCGAGGTCGTGATGCCGAAGCGGTCCGCCGACTCGGGCTCGTCGGCGAGCTCCTCGCGCTCCCACGCGAGCCTTCCCCCGCTCGCCGACGCCAGCGTCTCGAGCAGGATCCGCGTGCTGCGACAGCGCGGGTCGCCCTGCTCGCAGAAGAGCGTCGCGCGCACGTCGCCGCCCCGGGAGGTCAGGAGCTCGTGCATCGCCGGCGCGAGCTCGTAGCGGCGCTCGAAGGTGAGGTCGAAGCGCCAGTCGCGCGCGTCGGCGATGCGCTCGAGCGCCACGGAGCCGGCGAGCGCCGCGCAGAGTCCGAGCAGCGGGGGGGTGAGCACGCGACGCGCGTCGGGAGAGCCGAAGCCGCGCCAGCCGCGCAGCGCGAGCACCGCCGCGGCGGCGAGGGCGAGGCCGCCGCTCGCGACGTTCACGACGCCGAACGCCCCGAACGCCCCCGTCGCGTAGTACGACCCCACCCCGAAGGCGAGGGCCACCAGGCCCGCGAGGGCGAGTTCCCCCAGCATCATCTCACCCGCGCCTGCTCGAGGGAGAGCCGCGCCACCGCGAAGGCCACGACGGCGTAGCCCGCGAAGTAGACCAGGTCGGCGACGCGCACGACGCCCTCCGAGAAGCGGCCGAAGCGCGGGTGGAGCGAGAGCGCGTCGAGGAGCGGCCCGAGCGTCTCGCCCGTGAAGGTCGTGGCCCAGCTGAAGTCGTAGAACACGAACGCGACGGCGTAGGCGGAGACCGCGGCCACGAGCTGGCTCGCCGTCAGCGCCGAGCAGGCGAGGCCGATGGAGGCCAGGGCGAGCCCGAGGACGAAGAGGCCGAGGTACACCGCCGCGAGGTGCTCGAGGCCGAGCCCCGCGCGCAGGATCGACGCCGCGGGGTAGACGAAGCTCGCGAGCAGCAGGAGCGCCACGAAGACGAAGGTCGCCGCGAACTTGCCGAGCACGATCTCGGTCGGCGAGAGCAGCGTCGTTTGCAGGAGCTCGTCCGTCTGGCGGGCGCGCTCCTCGGCAAAGACGCGCATGGTGACGAGGGGGACGAGGCCGATCAGCGTCAGGCCGAGCGTCTCCATGACCGGCAGGAAGACCTGGTCGCGCAGGTTCACGAAGTCGGGGATCGCGTCGGCGTCGAAGCCGCCGAGCGACGTGGAGGAGTAGAGGAACAGGATCTGGTTGTAGACGCGCAGGTGGTCGAAGAAGATGAGCGCGGTCACGAGGGCGACGCCGGTGAGGGTGAGGTACGCGAGCGGCGACCCGAAGAGCGACGCGAGCTCCTTCCGGACGAGGGCGCGCAGGGGGATCACGAGGCCTCCCGCGCGCTCTCGCGGAAGAGCGCCAGGGGATCGCCCGCGCCGAGCACCTCGGCCGTGGGCCCGCACGCGACGAGGCGCCCGCGCGAGAGGATCGCCACGCGGCTCGTGAGCGCGCGCGCCTCCGCGAGGTCGTGCGTGCACAGGAGCAGCGTCCGCCGCCCGCGCAGGGAGGCGAGCACGTCGCGGACCTCCGCCTGCTGGAGCGGATCGAGGCCGGCGGTGGGCTCGTCCACGATCACGAGGGGCGGGTCGTGCAGGAAGGCCTGCGCGAGGGAGACGCGCTGCTGGTAGCCCTTGGAGAGGTTGCCGACGAGTCGCCCGGCCACGGCAAGGAGCTCGAAGCGTTCGAGCGCGTCCGCCAGCGCGGCGTCGAGGGCTTCCCCCGCGAGCCCGCGCGCGCCGCCCACGAAGCGCAGGAAGCCGCGCACGCGGAGCTCGGGGTAGAGGCGCGAGGTCTCCGCCACGTAGCCGATGCGCGCGTGCACGGCGCGCGCCGCCAAAGCGGGGGAGAGCCCGTCCACGCGCACGGAGCCCGCGCTCGGCAGGAGGTAGCCCGTGACGAGGCGGATGAACGTGGTCTTGCCCGCGCCGTTCGCGCCGAGGAGCCCGAAGGCCTCGCCGGGCTCGACACGCAGCGTGACGCCGTCCACCGCCACGCGCGCGCCGAAACGGCGCACGAGATCGCGCGCCTCGACCGCGATCCCGCCGTTCGGCGCTGCGTTCGCTTGCTCCACCACGACCCCGAGCCTACCTTGCGCGCCGTGACGGAGCATCGCCCCGGGAGCGGATCTTCCTGTCCGCGCTGCCGCAACCCATTGAGCCTCGCCGGCATCGAGTCGGGCGGCGTCTGGTACTGCTCCGCCGCCTGCGCCGAGGGCCGGCTCCCGAGCCCGCGCCGCCCCGCCGTCCCCGAGCCGCGCCTCTACGGGCGGCCGCAGCGCTTCTTCCGCCCGCGCAGGCCCAAGGAGCTGCGATCTGGTTGAGCTCCGCTCGCCTGCGGCTCGCTGCGCGGCCCTCTCGTTCGCTCCGCTCGGCTTCGCCTCACTGCGCGGCCGGGCTCGCGTCTTCGAGGCCGCGTCGTGAGGATTCGAACCCGAGGTTCCCCACCGAGCGGGCCCAGCTCTCCCCAGCCCGGCCTTGCCCGCCTTCGGCGCCGTCGTTTCGATGCGCGACTGCCTGCCCTAGAGACGCTCGAGCATCGTGAAGTAATCCGGCCAGGTCTTCGCCACGCAGCCCGGGTCGCGGATCGCGACGCCCGGGACGCGCAGGCCCGCGAGCGCGAAGGCCATCGCCAGGCGATGGTCGTCGTGGGTCTCGATCTCCGCGCCGTGGAGGGGGCCGGGCTCGACGCGCAGCCAGTCGGGACCCGCCTCCGCGCCCGCGCCGAGCTTGCGGAGCTCGGCCTCGAGGGCGGCGAGGCGATCGGTCTCGTGCAGTCGCAGGACCGCGACGTTGCGCAGGGTGCTCGGGCCGTCCGCGAAGAGACACACCACCGCGAGAGCGACGACCGCGTCGGGGCTCTCGTTCATGTCCACGTCGAGCGCCCGCAGCTTGTCCGGGGCGCCCGTCACCTCGACCTCGTCGCCGCGCCGCGACACGCCGCAGCCCATGCGCTCGAGCAGCGCGAGGAGGCGGAGATCCGCCTGCGCCGAGTCCGGGGGGAGCCCCGGCACCCGCACGCGGCCGCCCGCGATGGCGGCCGCGGCGAACGCGTAGGCGGCGGAGGACGCGTCGGGCTCGATCCGGTGCACGCGACCGCGATAGGGGAGGCCGGCGCGCACGCGGAGCTCGCCCTCGCGGCGCCAGCCCGCCTCGGCGCCGAAGGCGAGCATGGTGCGCAACGTGAGATCCACGTAGGGGCGCGACACCAGCACCCCATCCTTCAAGTGGAGCTCGAGGTCGCGTTCGCCGTAGGGACCGACCAGCAGCACCGCCGACACGTACTGGCTCGAGCGCGATGCGTCGATCGTGGCGCGTCCTCCGCGCAGACCCCCGCCCCGCACGAGGAGCGGCGGGCAGCCGCGTCGGCCTTCGATCTCGATCCGTGCCCCGAGCTGGCGCAGCGCATCCACGAGGTCGTCGATCGGTCGCTCGCGCATGCGCGGCGTGCCGTCGATGCGCGAGGGTCCCGGCGCGAGCGTCGCCAGCGCGGTGACGAAGCGCGCCGTCGTGCCCGAGGCGCGGGCGTCGAGCGTGCGCGTGGGGGCGGCCAGCACGCCGCCGCCGCCGCCGACCTTCCAGCGCGCGGGCTCGCGCTCTTCGATCGCGACGCCGAGCGCGCGCAGGCACTCGCGCATGGCGCTCGTGTCGTCCGCGTCGAGGGCGCCCTGGAGCTCGCTCTCGCCGCGCGCGAGCGCGGCCGCGACGAGGGCGCGGTTCGTGTCGCTCTTCGACCCCGGCACCTCGACCCG
>DASRUS010000368.1:0-2048 GCA_035687825.1 Myxococcota bacterium
GTGGTGGGCCGTGACGAGGAGATCCGGCGCGTCATCCAGGTGCTCTCGCGCCGCACCAAGAACAACCCCGTGCTGATCGGCGAGCCCGGCGTCGGCAAGACCGCCATCGTCGAGGGGCTCGCCCAGCGCATCGTGGCGGGCGACGTCCCCGAGCCGCTCAAGGAGCGGCGCGTGGTGGCCCTCGACCTCGGGGCGCTGATCGCCGGGACCAAGTATCGCGGCGAGTTCGAGGACCGGCTCAAGGCGGTGCTGCGCGAGGTGACCGAGTCGAAGGGCCAGATCATCCTCTTCATCGACGAGCTCCACACGATCGTGGGGGCGGGCGCCGCGGAGGGCGCCGCGGACGCGGCGAACATGCTGAAGCCCGCCCTCGCGCGCGGCGAGCTCCGCTGCGTGGGCGCCACGACCCTCGACGAGTACCGCAAGCGCGTGGAGAAGGACGCGGCGCTGGAGCGCCGCTTCCAGCCCGTCTTCGTGGGCGAGCCCTCGGTGGAGGACACGATCTCGATCCTGCGCGGCTTGAAGGAGCGCTACGAGGTCCACCACGGCGTACGCATCCAGGACGCGGCGCTCGTGGCCGCGGCGACGCTCTCGCACCGCTACATCACCGACCGCTTCCTGCCGGACAAGGCCATCGACCTCATCGACGAGGCCGCCAGCCGGGTGCGCGTGCAGATCGACTCCATGCCCGAGGAGCTCGACCAGCTCGAGCGCAAGCTGACCCAGCTCGAGATCGAGCGCGAGGCGCTCAAGAAGGAGAGCGACGCCGCGAGCGCGGAGCGCCTGCGGCGCGTGGAGAAGGAGATCGCGAACCTGCGCGAGGAGCGCGACGCGCTGCGCGCGCGCTGGGAGGCCGAGAAGCAGGCGATCCAGACCGTGCGCGAGTCCAAGGCGAAGCGCGAGGAGCTCCAGGCGGAGCTCGCGCGGACCCGGCGCCAGGGCAACCTCGAGCGCGCCGCGGAGATCCAGTACGGCGAGCTCGTGCAGCTCGAGAAGGATCTCGCCGCGGCGCAGGCGAAGCTCGCGGAGCTCCAGAAGCAGGGTCCGCTCCTCTCCGAGGAGGTGACCCCCGAGGAGGTCGCGGAGATCGTCTCCAAGTGGACGGGGATCCCCGTCGCCAAAATGATGGAGGGCGAGCAGCAGAAGCTCCTGCACATGGAGGAGAAGCTGCGCCAGCGGGTGGTGGGCCAGGACGAGGCCCTCCAGGTCGTGGCCAACGCCGTGCGCCGCGCGCGCGCGGGGCTCCAGGACCCGAACCGCCCCATCGGCTCGTTCATCTTTCTCGGCCCGACGGGCGTCGGCAAGACCGAGACCGCCCGGGCGCTCGCCGAGTTCCTGTTCGACGACGAGCAGGCGATGGTCCGCATCGACATGAGCGAGTACATGGAGAAGCACTCCGTGGCGCGCATGATCGGGGCGCCACCGGGCTACGTCGGCTACGAGGAGGGCGGCGCGCTCACCGAGGCGGTGCGGCGCCGGCCGTACAGCGTGATCCTCTTCGACGAGATCGAGAAGGCGCACCCGGACGTCTTCCACGTGCTGCTCCAAATTTTGGACGACGGGCGGCTCACCGACGGGCAGGGCCGCACCGTGGACTTCCGCAACGCGGTCCTGATCATGACCTCCAACCTCGGGAGCCAGTACATCGTCGAGCTCGGCGAGGCCGAGCGCGCCGAGATGGAGGCGCGCGTGATGGAGGCGTTGCGCGCGCACTTCAAGCCGGAGTTCTTGAACCGCGTGGACGATGTGATCCTGTTCCACCAGCTCGGGCGCGACGAGACCCTGCGCATCGTGGACATCCAGCTCGAGCGCGTGAAGAAGCTGCTGGCGCCGCGCCGGATCGAGCTCGAGTTCACGCAGGAGGCGCGACGCCTGCTGGCCGAGAAGGGCTACGACCCGCACTACGGCGCGCGACCGCTCAAGCGCGTGATCCAGCGCCTGCTGCAGGACCCGCTGGCGGTCCGCATCCTGGAGGGCGAGTTCCCCGAGGGCTCGAAGATCGTCGTGGACGCGCGGCTGTCGGGGGATGCGCTGGAGTTCCGGAAGGC
>DASRUS010000369.1:0-5224 GCA_035687825.1 Myxococcota bacterium
CCCTCGGCGCACGGGCTTGGTTGCAGAGAGCGGACACGTCGCGCGCCTGCGGATTGCTCGAGCGGGGACCCCGCCCCCCGCGCGGCGCGACGTCCTCGCGTCCGCGGCGCGCGGGCTCAGTAGAGGCCCAGCATCCGGCCCGCGAGGGCGACGACCGCGATGGCCAGCACCGGCCGCAGCAGGCGATCGCCGCCGCGCACGGCGAGGCGCGCGCCGAGGGCGCCGCCCGCGCCGAAGCCCGCGGCGAGGACGCCCGCGAAGGGCCAGCTCACCTGACCCGCGAGCACGAACACGGGCACCGCCACGAACGTGAGGGCGGTGTTCACCACCACCTTCACGCTGTTCGCCTCCAGCAGACCGAAGCCCGCGTGGCTGAGCGCAGCGACGAGCACGAGCCCGACCCCCGCCTGGAACGATCCTCCGTAGAGGCCGATGGCAAAGAAGAGCGGCAGCGAGATCCAGCGCGGCCAGGGGCGCGGCGCGCGGGCGGCGCCAGTGGCCACCGACGCGCGCAGCGTCGGGAGCACGAGCAGCAACATCACGAAGCCGAAGGCGCGCTCGAAGCTCTCGTCAGGAAGCTGCGCGACCCCCCAGGCCCCGAGCAGCGACCCGGCGACGACGGGGAGCAGCACGGGGAGCGAGCGGCGCAAACCGGGCACTCCCTCCGCCCCGAAGCGCCAGGAGGCGATGGCGCTCTGGCACAGCACGCCCACGCGGTTCGTCCCGTTCGCGAGCGAGCCGGGCAGGCCGAGGAGCACGAGCAGGGGCACGCTCACGAGGGAGCCGCCGCCCGCCAGCGTGTTCACGACGCCCGCCACGAGCCCGCCGCCGGCGAGCAGCGCGGCCTCGGCGGGGGTCACGCCGGGGGAGGAGCCGCCGCGGCGCTCACGCCGCGCGCGCCCGGGGATCCGGGGGCTCGAGCGCCTCGAACTCGCGCAGGATCGACTCGCCGCCCGGGTGCGCCAGGATGCGCCGGCGCACGAGCGTCTGCTGCTCGGCGTGCGCGCGCCTCGGGTTCTCCACCGCGTGCCAGTGCACCAGGACCCGCCACATCGGGTCGATCACCTCGGCGCCGGAGAAGCGCCCGCCGGCCGAGCGGAACGTGAGGGCGCGCAGCTCCGAGAGCACCGTGCGCAGGTACTCGACGTGGATCTCCTCGTCCTGGCGGATGCGGTTCACGAGGATCACGGCCTCCTCCGCCTCGGCGCGCCGCGTGGGGAAGAGCGAGGGGTCGCGCAGCAGCCGTTCGGTCAGCGCGAACACGGTCTCGGCGCGCACCTCGATCATGAGCACGTTCATGAGGAGCGTGATCATCTGCTCGTGGGCGAGGGGGAGGCGCGGCTCGAGGCGCTCGGCCTCGTCCTCCCGGGCGATGCGCGGGGGGACGTCGGGGACCGGATGGCGATCCTTCCCGAGCACGAGGTCGCGGATCGCGAACCACATGGCGTCGTGGCCGCCGATCCCGCGCTCGGGCTCGCCGCCCTCGTCGGCGCCGTGGGCGCGCAGCAGACCCTTGTTCAGATGGCCGAGCGCACGGGCGGAGAGATCCTCCTCCACCAGGGGCTGGAAGTCCGGGGCGCGGTACGCCGCCAGGACCCGCCCGCGCGCCTCGATGATCCCCGTGATCGTGAGAGAGTTCCAGAGCCCCTGATCGATCCCGTGGCGCAGCAGGCAGCGCGTCTGTTCGAAGCTCGGGTACGGGCCCGCGCGCAGCAGCGACGGATCCGCCGGCAGGAGCGCGTGGCCCTCGTCGCGCAGCCGATCCTGCCAGGCGCGCACCGCGGGCGCCCGCACGAGGGTGCGCGGCGAGAGGTAGCGGCCCCCGGCGTCGAAGCCGCCGTGCAGGCGGAAGCCCGCGGCCACGTGCGGCGCGGCGTAGTCGTGCTCCCGGAGGAGCTCGTCCTCGCTGTAGACGAGACGGTCCACGGCGACGGTCACCTTACCCCGTCGCCTCCCAGATGCCCATGCGCCGCCATAGGCGGTCGAAGGGCGGGACCGCGATCCCGAGCTCCACGCAGAGCTCGCGCACCTTGCGCAGCGCGTCCACCACGCGCCGTCGGTGCTCGGGGTTGCGCCTGTACGCCGCGTCGAGCGCGTCGGACGGGATCGCGTAGGTGCGGATCATGTGCTCCGAGGGCTCCATCATGAGGCGCCCCATCTGACCGAGCAGGAGCGGCGTGCGCACGCGCAGCAGGAAGAGCCGGCGCCCGGGCAGCTCGGGGACGCGCCGGCGCAGGAAGGCCCGCGCGAAGGAGAGGTGGCGCGCCTCCTCGGTGATGTGGATCTGCGAGATGCGCCGGATGAGGGGATGGCGCCAGGAGCCGTCGTGCAGCGCGAGCCGCTGCACGTAGTCGATGGGATCCTCGCCGCCGAGCACGAACAGGAAGAAGAGCTCGGGGAAGCGGCGGCCGAAGCCCGCGATGCGCCGCGCGGCGGCGCGCATCCAGGCCGGGAGCCCCGGGATCTCGAGCCCCGTGCGGTTCACGAACTCCTGGAACATGAGGGAGTGCTGCGCTTCCTCGATGATCTCGTGGTAGCAGTAGCGGAACTCGGGCGCGCCCTGGGGCAGCGTGCTCGTGTACTCGAGCAGACCGCGCTTGAGCGCGCTCTCGAAGTCCACCCCGATGCGCATGAAGTTCGCCATGAGGTGGCAGCCGATGCGCGCGCGCAGCTGCTGGGGGAGCGAGCGGTACCACGCGGTGGCGCCGAGGGGATCCGACGCGCCGAGCTCGAAGCGGGGGTCCGCGAGGTCGATGGCGAGCTCGGGATCGTCCCAGGCGACGTCGGCGTAGGCGTCGAAGTGCTTCACCACGGACTGGTGGGAGAGGCGCGCGAGGAGCGCGCGGTACTCGCCGTCGCGGCGCACCGCGGCGTCGCTGTGCAGCTCTTCGGGGAGCGCCAGGGAGGGTTCGCGTCGCGCAGCGGTGTCGAGGCTCATCGGGGCTCTCCTGTCCGGGGCGCGCGGGAGAGGCGGTCGGCCACCAGCAGCACGAAGGTGCGCTGCAGGTCGGCGAACAGGCGGTCGAGGTCGGTCTCCTCGGGGTCGAGGACGAGGCGCAGGGAGGCGGCCTGCACCAGGCCGATGGTCGTGTGCGCCACGAGGTCGAGGTCGGGAAGCGTGCGGCCCACGGCATCCTCGATGCCCTGGACGAGGGCGGCCTCGGCGCGCTGGAAGACCGCGCGCAGGCGCTGGCGCGTCTCGGGGGCCACCTCGGCCCGCTCGTTCGCCACGGCCAGGAGCAGGCGGAGGATCTGCGGCCGGGCCTCCACCATGCGGCGCAGGCCCTCGAAGGCGCGCTCCAGGCGCTGAGCCGGGTCGCGCGCGAGGTACACGCTCTTCTGGATCTCCTCGATCCAGGCGTTCGCGACCTTCTCCATGGCCGCGGCCAGGAGGCCCTCCTTGCTCCCGAAGTGCCAGTAGAGGGCGGTCTTCGCCACGCCTGCGCGCCGGCACAGGGCTTCGACGCTCGAGGCCGAGTAGCCCCGTTCGGCGATCAGATCGATGGCGGCGTCCAGGAGCCGCTCCCGGCTGGCGGCGCCCTGGGCGGTCTTCGGAGGTCGGGCTTCCGTCCTGTTGGCGTCCATGTACGTAACGATCGGTACAGTAGGCGATGGGGTTGAGCGCCGTCAACCCCGATCTGTGCGGCCTTTCGAGCTCCAGGGAGGCTCGCGCGGCTATTGTCGGCCCCATGGGGACGGCGACTTCGAGAGGAAGGGAGACCGCGCCCTTCGGCTCCTGGCGCTCGCCTCTCACCTCGGAGCTCCTGGTCCGGGGCGCCCTCTCCCTCTCCCAGCCACGCCTCGACGGCGGCGAGCTCTACTGGGTCGAGGGGCGACCCGGGGAGGGCGGCCGCCAGGTCGTGGTGCGCGCCCGGGGCGGGGGGATCGAGGACGTCTCGCCGCCGGGCGTGAACGTCCGCTCCCGGGTGCACGAGTACGGAGGCGGCGACTACCTCGTACGGCGCGGCGTCCTCTTCTTCGTGGACTTCGCGGAGCCGGGGATCTTCCGCCGCGAGGCGCACGGCGTGTCGCGCGTGCGCGGGACGCTGCCGGCCGCGCGCTACGCGGACTTCGAGCTCTCTCCCGACGGGCGCTGGCTGGCCTGCGTGGAGGAGGAGCCGCGCCCGGGCTCCGAGCCCGCGAACCGGCTCGTGGCCCTCGAGCTCGCGAGCGGCGAGCGCCGCGTCGTCGAAGCAGCCTTCGACTTCGTCTCCTTCCCGCGCTTCGCTCCCGACGGGCGTGCCCTCGCCTACACCGCCTGGCGTCACCCGGACATGCCCTGGGACGCGACGGAGCTGCGCGTGCTCGGCTGGCGGCCGGACGGGCCCGCGAGCGCCCCGCGCACGGCCGCCGGCGGACCCGGCGAGTCGATCTTCCAGCCGGGCTTCTCGCCCGGCGGCCGACTCACCTTCGTGTCGGACCGCTCGGGGTGGTGGAACCTCGAACAGCTGCGCGGCGACGATCGCGTGCCGCTCTGCCCGCGCCCGGCGGAGTTCGGCCTCGCGCAGTGGGTCTTCGCCCTCTCCACCTGGGACTTCGTGGACGAGCGCACGATCCTGTGCAGCTTCGGCGCGGCGGGGGCGCAGCGTCTGGCGCGCCTCGACGTGGCGAGCGGCGCGCTCCGCGAGCTCGCGCTGCCGTACAGCGAGTTCTACGGCTTGCGGGTCGAGGCTCGCAGCGCCTGCTTCCTCGGCGCGAGCGCGACCCGGCCCGTCACCGTGTGCCGGCTCGATCTCGCCGACGGCCGCGTGCAGGAGCTGCGTTCGAGCTTCGCCCTCGAGCTCGAGGAGGGCCTCGTGTCCGCGCCCGAAGCGATCGAGTTCGCCAGCGGCGACGGGCGGCGCGCCCACGCCTTCGCGTACGCGCCGCGCCATCCCCGCGCCGCTGGACCCGCGGGCGAGCGGCCGCCGCTCCTGGTGAAGAGCCACGGCGGACCCACCTCGTCCACCGTGCCGTCCCTGCGGCTCGCGATCCAGTACTGGACGAGCCGCGGCTTCACCGTGGTGGACGTGAACTACGGCGGAAGCACCGGCTACGGCCGCGACTACCGGAACCTGCTGCGCGGCGCCTGGGGCGTGGTGGACGTGGAGGACTGCCTGGCCGCGGCGCGCCACCTCGCCGCCGTGGGGCTCGCGGATCCGCGCCGGCTCTGCATCTCGGGCGGCAGCGCCGGCGGCTTCACCACGCTCTGCGCGCTCACCTTCCATTCCCTCTTTGCGGCGGG
>DASRUS010000370.1:0-2086 GCA_035687825.1 Myxococcota bacterium
CCCTCGGCGAGGTCGAGTGCGGCCTCCGCCACGACGAGCGCCGCCGCCGCGTTGAGCGTGACCACGTCGCGGCGCGGACCCGGCTCGCCCGCGAGCACGCCCCGCACGAGCGCCGCGTTCTCCGCCGCGTCGCCGCCGCGCAGATCCTCGGGCCGGGCGAGGGGGATCCCGAGCGCCTCGGGCTCGATCGTGCGATCCACGAGCCGGCCCTGGTGGAGCTCCACCGCGAAGGTCCGCCCCGTCACGGTGATCTCGTCGAGGCCGTCGGCGCCGTGCACGACGAGCGCGCGCACCGCACCGAGCTCCCGGAGCGCCGCGGCGAGGGTCGCCAGCAGCGCGCGGTCGTAGACCCCCACGAGCTGGCGCTTCACGCCCGCGGGGTTCAGGAGCGGCCCGAGCGCGTTCATGAGCGTGCGGATCCCGAGCTCGGCGCGCACGGGCGCGAGCGCCGCCATGGCCGGATGGGCGCGGCGCGCGAAGAAGGGCGCGATCCCCACCTCGCGCAGGACGCGCGCCGCGTCCGGGATCGGGAGGTCCGCGCGCACGCCGAGCGCCTCGAAGACGTCGATGGTCCCCGCGCGGCTCGACGCGGCGCGGTTCCCGTGCTTCGCCACGGGCACGCCCGCGCCCGCCACCACGAGCGCGGCGGCGGTGGAGACGTTGAAGGTTCCCGCGCCGTCCCCCCCCGTGCCGCACACGTCCAGCGTGCGCGGATCGTCGCAGGGCACGAGCACCGCCCGGGCGAGGAGCGCGCGCGCCGCGGCGGCGATCTCCCCCGCGGTCTCGCCCTTGGTGCGGAGCGCGACGAGGAGCGCTCCCGCCGCCACGGGCGAGGCGCGTCCGTCCGCCACCTCGCCGAAGGCCGCCTCGAGCAGCGGCGCGGGCACCTCCCGGCCGCGCACCGCGAGGTCGAGCGCCTCGCGCAGGCTCATGCGCGCCCTGCCCCGGCGCAGGCGGCGACAAAATTCTGGAGCAACGCCTTCCCGTCGCGCGTGAGGATCGACTCGGGATGGAACTGGACGCCCTCCGCGCCGAGGCCCGGGTGACGCAGCCCCATCACCTCGCCGTCCTCGCTGCGCGCGGTGATCTCGAGGCACTCCGGGAGCGCGTCGCCGTCCACGGCGAGGGAGTGGTAGCGCGTGGCCTCGAACGGGGAAGCGAGGCCGCGAAAGACGCCCGCGCCCGCGTGGTGGATCCAGGAGGTCTTGCCGTGCCGGAGGCGCCGCGCCTTCACCAGGCGCGCGCCGAAGGCCACCCCCAGGGCCTGCAAGCCCAGGCACACGCCGAGCACCGGGACGCCGGCTTCCGCGAAGCGCGCCACCGCCCCGAGCGACACGCCCGCCTGCTCCGGCCGGCCCGGCCCGGGCGAGATCACCACGCCCGCCGGACGGCGCCCCAGACACTCCTCCAAGTCGCACGCGTCGCTGCGCACCACCTCCACCCGGGCCCCGAGCTCGCCGAAGGCCTGCGCGAGGTTCCAGGTGAAGGAGTCGTGGTTGTCGAGGAGGAGCAGGTTCACGGTGGCTCGCAACCGGCGAGGATGCCCCCTCAGCGCGGCTCCAGCAAGCGCGTGCCCCCGCTGCGCCCGCCGAAGGGCCGCGTCAGCTCGTCGTCCCTGCCGAGGCCCAGCAGCGTGTAGGCCAGGCCCACCTGCACGCCGCGCTGGCGGTCGTCGCCCACCTCCACGCGCAGCGCCCAGCACTGACAGCCCGAGGTGTACTCCACGCCGCCCGTGTTGCTGAGCGAGAGGCTCTGCTCGAACGACTGCACGCCGCTGTAGGTCACGGCCCAGCGCCGCGTGAGCGCGGCGCGCAGGCTCAGCGCGATCTGGTTCACCCGCTGGAACTCGGCGGAGAAGCCGTCGAAGCGCTCGCCCGCCGACCGGAAGTCTTCGAAGAAGCGCGGGATGTCGCGCAGGTAGCGGTAGCGCAGGTCGACGTCGTGGCCGTCGGGGTGGAACCAGCCGACGGAGATCAGCCCTTCGGAGATGCGCGACTCGTCCGGGTCGTAGCCGAAGATGAGTCGGCTCCGCCAGTTCTTGGCGGGGAACAGCGTGCCGTCCAGGTAGATCGGCGCCACGCCCTCG
>DASRUS010000371.1:0-2646 GCA_035687825.1 Myxococcota bacterium
TCCACCGAGAGCGAGCCGCAGCCCGGACGCCAGTCGGGGAGGCCCGGGCCGAGGCCCGCGCAGCCCGTGAGCTTCTCCCACTCCTCGCGCTGCCAGCCGACGACGCGCTCCTCCTCGCGACCGTCGGGTCCTACACGGAGAAGCGTCGGAACCGTCTCGATCCCGTGGTGCCACGAGACGGCGAGGCCGGTGTCGTCCACGGCGCGCAGGCCCGGAGGAAACGCGGGGTCGTCCTGCACGTAGACCGTGAGCCCCGCCCGGCGCGCCAGGTCGGCGAGCACCGGCGCCACGAGCCCGCAGGTGGGGCACTCGCGCTTCACCACCGCGACGAGGCCCGACGGAAGCGGGGGGCGCGCGGCTTCGGTCATGGGATCTCCCGGGGAGCTCGGCGCTCCGACCTGCATTCTACCACCTCGTCGCTTGCGCCCGCACGAGCCACACAGTAGAACCCGGGCGCATCCAAGGGATTGGAGGCGGCGATGAAGGTGCGTCGGATCCTGGTGGGGCTCTTGGGAGCCGCGGGCGTGCTCCTGATCCTCCTCGCGCTCCTCCTGTGGTTCGTCTACGCCTCCCTCGACTCGATCGTCCAGACCGCCCTCGAGACCCACGGCTCGCGGCTCACCGGCACGCGCGTCGTGGTGGACGACGTGGACATCTCGCCGCAGAGCGGCGAGGGAACGCTCCGGGGCCTGCGCATCGAGAACCCGTCCGGCTTCTCGCGCGGCGACGCGATCCGCTTCGCAGAGGTGCGGCTGCGCATCGACGTCTCGACGCTGATGAAGGATCCCCTCGTGATCGACGAGGTCCGCATCGAAGCTCCGTACGCGAACTACGAGGTGAAGCCGCCGGGCAAGTCGAACATCGACGTGATCCGGGAGAACCTCGAGCGGGCCCTTCCGAAGGGAGCGAAGGGAGTGGAGCAGGCGCCGCCGGCGGGGGAGACGAGCCCCCCGGCCCAGGCTCCCGAAGCCCCGGTGCGCCGCCTCGTGATCCGGAAGTTCAGCTTCGAGAACGGGAGCGTCTCCGCCGACGCCCGCGCCCTCGGCGGGAAGCAGTTCGAGACGACGCTCCCGCCGCTCCGCCTCTCGAACCTCGGCGGCGAGCAGGGTGCGCCCGCCGACGAGGTCGGCCAGACCGTGCTCGTCGCCTTCACGCGCGGCGTCGCGAGGTCGGTGGCGGCCAAGGGGCTCGGGAAGCTCCTCGAAGAGAAGCTCGGCGGCGCGGGCGAGGCGGCGAAGGGGCTCCTCGACCGGCTCGCCGAGTGAGACGGCGAGCGCGCTTCAGACGCTGAGGAGCACGCCCCGCGCCGGCTCCCCGGTCGCCTCGGCCACCGCTCGCGCGTAGAGGCGCACCTGCGCGGCGTACTGCGCGCGGCGCGGGCCGAGCTCCTGATCCGTCTTGAAGTCCACGACACACCAGATCTTGGCTCCGCTCGGCTTCCCACCCGTCGAGCGGCGAGCCTTCGGCTCGCCTCGGCTGCGCGCTCCTTCAACGCTCGCCCTGAACGCCATGTCGACGACGCCCTCGGCGAGCGAGCCGTCCTCGAGGCGCAGGATCACGGGCACCTCGCGGCGGAGCTCGCCGCGGGCCTCGGCCGCGGCGGCCTCGCGCAGGAGGGGATGCGCGAGCGCGGCAACCGCCGCGACCGCCGCCGCCTCGACCTCCTCGGGCGACGCCCCCACGAGCCGACCCTGCGCCCGCGCGGTCGCGGCCACTCGAGCCTCGCCGGCGTCGAGGGGCAACGCGGCGAGCGTCGCGTGGACCAGCGTCCCGAAGCGCCGGCCGTGCGGTCGGCCCGCGCGCTCGAGCGCCACCTCGAGCAGCGCGACCTCGTCGGCCCCGGTCTCGGCCTCGGGCGCTGCGGCCGCGAGCGCGGTCACCGGCGCCACGACGAGCGAGGGTCGGCCGCCGCGCGCGAGCGCCGACCCGCGGCGCGCCTGCCAGCGCTCGTGCGCGCGCATGCCCTCCTCCGCCGCGACGCCCTCGGCGTCCGCCTCGAGGATCCTCTGCTGGCGCAGCCCCACCTGCTCGTCGCGCTCGAGATCGAGGACGTGCGGGTCCCACCAGACGACTTCGTGCTCGCCCGCCTGGGGACGGTGGAGGCCAGGCGCCACCGAGGGGCCGCCGCGCGCGTTCTCGGGGCGGCCCACGACGCTCTCCTTGCCGAACCCGGGCACGCCGGGGAAGTCCGCGCGCCGGGGCTTGCGCCGCGTCTCGCGCGGGGGGTACACGGCGGGCTCGAGGGGCGCGAGCCAGCCCTCGATCACCTCGTCGCCGCACACGGGCACCACCAGGAGGTCGCGCGCGCGGGTCGCCGCCACGTAGGCGAGGCGCACCGCCTCCTCGCGGTCGCGCCGCGCCTCCTCCTCGTGGTGATCCACGAGCTCCGGCGGCGCGCAGCCGCAGAGCGCCTCCACCCACACCCCGCGCAACACCTCCACGTGTCGGGTCGGAGGCTCGCGGGTGGCGGCGCAGGTGGGGTCGGCGAGGATCACGACCGGGAATTCGAGGCCCTTCGCCTTGTGCACGGTCATGATGCGCACGCCCTCGGTGCCTTCCTCCACCACGGGCGCCTCCTCCACCTCGCTGCGCTCCGCGTCGTCCTCCAGGCGCTCGACGAACGCGCGGAACGAGGACGCGCCGCGC
>DASRUS010000372.1:0-4064 GCA_035687825.1 Myxococcota bacterium
CCCTTCACGAGCGGACGCCTCTTCGACGACGGGATCGTGGATCCGCGCGACAGCCGCAGCGTGCTCGGCATCGCGCTCTCGGCGGTGCACGCGAACGCGATCGCCGGAGCCCGCGGGGGCTTCGGCGTGTTTCGCATGTGACGCCATGCGCAAGCTGCTGGTCGCGAACCGGGGCGAGATCGCGCGGCGGGTGATGCGCACCTGCCGGGAGCTGGGCATCGCCACCGTGGCGGTGCACTCGGAGCCCGATCGGCGGGCGCCCTTCGTCCGCGAAGCCGACGAGAGCGTGGCGCTCGGGGGCGCCGCGCCCGCGGAGTCCTACCTGCGCGTGGACGCGCTGCTCGACGCCGCGCGGCGCACGGGCGCCGACGCGGTGCACCCCGGCTACGGCTTCCTCGCCGAGAACGCGGAGTTCGCGCGGGCGTGCGAGGCGGCGGGCCTCGTGTTCATCGGTCCGCCGTCCGCGGTGATCGCGGCCATGGGCTCGAAGCTCGAGGCCAAGCGGCGCATGGAGGAGGCCGGCGTTCCGGTGATCCCGAGCGTCCCGGTGGCGGGGCTCGCGGGGCGCAAGCTCGCGAGCGCGGCGCGCGACCTCGGCTTCCCGCTGCTCGTGAAGGCCTGCGCGGGCGGGGGCGGGAAGGGCATGCGCGTGGTGCGCGAGCCCGCCGCGCTCGAGGCGGCGCTCGCGGCGTGCGCGCGCGAGGCGGGGGCGGCGTTCGGCGACGACACGCTGTTCCTGGAGCGGTACCTGGACTCGGCGCGCCACGTGGAGCTCCAGATTTTTGGGGATCGGCACGGCCGCGTGGTGCACCTCTACGAGCGCGAGTGCTCGATCCAGCGCCGCCACCAGAAGATCGTGGAGGAGTCGCCGTGCGTCGCCCTGGACGCGCCGCTGCGCGAGCGGATGGGGGCCGCGGCCGTGGCCGCGGGCGAGGCGCTCGGCTACGTCGGGGCGGGCACGGTGGAGTTCCTGCTGGCGGCGGGCGGCGAGTTCTTCTTCCTCGAGGTGAACACGCGCCTCCAGGTGGAGCACACGGTGACCGAGTGCGTGACGGGGCTCGACCTGGTGCGCCTCCAGATCGAGGTGGCGCGCGGCGCGCGCCTCCCCACCCAGGACGAGCTGCCGCGACCGAGCGGCTGCGCCATCGAGGTGCGCCTCTACGCCGAGGATCCCGAGCACGACTTCGTCCCGGTGACCGGCACCGTGCACCGCTTCGAGCTCCCGGCCGATGCGGGCGTGCGGGTGGACTCGGGGATCGAGAGCGGGAGCGAGGTGGGGATCCACTACGACCCGCTGCTCGCGAAGCTGATCGCGCACGCGCCGAGCCGCGAGGCCGCCGCCGCGAAGCTCGCCCGGGCGATGGCGGAGCTGAGGCTCCACGGCCTGCGCACGAACCGCGAGCTCCTGGTGCGCGTGCTGCGCCACCCCGAGTTCCTCGAGGGGCGCACGGACACGCACTTCCTCGAGCGGCACTCGCCGGCGGAGCTGGGGCGGCCGCTCACCGACGCGGTGGCGGAGCGCGTGCACGCGATCGCCGCGGCGCTGGCGGCCCAGGCGGAGCGGCGCGCCTCGGCGCGGGCGCTGGGCTCGCTCCCGTCGGGCTGGCGCAACAACCCGTCCGGGCTCCAGGAGATCGCCTTCGAGTCGCACGCCGGGCGCATCGACGTGGGCTACCGCTTCGGGCGCGACGGCGTCGTCGTGGAGCTCGCCGGCGAGCGCGTCCCGGGCGTGCGCGTCGAGAGCTGCACCGACGACGAGGTGGACCTCGAGATCGAGGGCGTGCGCCGCCGCTACCGCGTGGCGCGCGTGGGGGGCCGCCACTTCGTGGACAGCCCCCTCGGCGCGAGCGAGCTCCGCGAGGTCGAGCGCTTCCCGGCGGTGCAGGAGCCCGCCGCGCCGGGCTCCCTCGTCGCACCCATGCCCGGGGTGGTGCGCAAGGTGATGGTGGGCGTCGGGGATCGCGTCCCGGCGGGGGCCGTGCTCCTCGTGCTCGAAGCCATGAAGATGGAGCAGAACGTGACGGCGCCCGTGGCGGGGCGCGTCGCCGAGCTCGCCGCCCGCGAGGGCGAGCAGGTGGAGGCGGGGCGCGTCCTCGCCGTGATCGAGGAGGAAGACGGCCAGGCTCCCGTCTGAGGTGCGGGGGCAGCCGAGGGGCCGGCCCGGCCGGACCGGGACCCGCGCAGGAGGAGGATCTGGAGCTCCGCGAGATCGCGCGCGGCGTGCGAGCTGCGCCGGGGCTGGGGCCGCGCGTGACGAGACGGGCGCTCGCCCGCGCGGCGCTGGCCCTGGCGTCGCTCGCCGCCCTCG
The DNA here is from genome assembly GCA_035687825.1 of Myxococcota bacterium. Lineage (GTDB taxonomy): Bacteria > Myxococcota_A > UBA9160 > UBA9160 > DASRUS01 > DASRUS01. The sequence continues at coordinate 2,309 of DASRUS010000372.1, forward strand.
CCGGCTGCGCGAAGCCGCGCCCGCCGATCGAGCTCGCCCCCGGGCGCTCGCTCTTCTGGGAGGTCCGGGGCGGAGCGGGCGACGCCACGCTCTACCTGCTGGGCTCGGTCCACGTGGGGGACGGCCGGCCCCTCGCCCTCGCCCCGACGCTCGAAGCCGCCTTCGCGCGCTCGGAGGAGCTCGTGGTCGAGGTGGACCTCGCCGAGGTCACGCCCGAGCGCGTGATGCGCTTCCTCGACCGCCACGGGACGCTCGCTCCCGCCGAAGATCTCTCGCAACGCGTCGGACCCGATACGCTCGCGCTCCTGCGCGGGTTCATGGCGGAGCGCGACCTCGATCCCGCGCTCGTGGAGCGCCTCGAGCCCTGGGCGATCGCCCTCCTCGTGATCGAAGGCTCGCTGCGCGAGGCGGGCTACGAGGGCGCCTACGGCGTGGACCAGTGGTTCCTCGCGCGCGCCCGGGGAGCGGGCAAGGCCATCGTCGGCCTCGAGTCGCTGGAGTTCCAGCTCGAGCTCCTGAGCGGTCTCTCGGGGGAGCATGCGGAGCGGCTCCTGCGCGAGACGCTCCTCGCGTCGCAGGCCGGCGGCGGGGTGGCGCACGTGGAGGCGATCCTCGACGCGTGGGAGCGCGGCGACGCCGCCGCCCTGGAACGCCTCGCCCACGCGGAGCTCGCCCAGGACCCGAGCCTCGCCCCCTTCTACGAAGCGACCTACTTCGCGCGCAACGAGTCCATGCGCGACGCCCTGGTGCGCCTCGTGGCGGACGGGAGGACGCGCTTCTGCGTGGTGGGCGCGGGCCACCTCGTGGGCGAGCGCGGGATCCCGGCTCTGCTGGCGCGGGAGGGGTTTCGCGTGACCGGGCCGGGGTTGCCCTCGGCCGGCGCGAGCCGCTGAGGCTCGCCGATGTCCCCGACCTACGCCGGAGCAAGATCCGACCACACGGGCGCATGATCCGACGGGACGAGCGCGTCGCGCTTCTTGCGCCAGTCGCGGTCGATCTCGACGGCGCGCACGCGGTCCATGAGCGGGGGCGTGGCGAGCACGAAGTCGATGCGCAGGCCCTGCCGGCGATGGAACGCTCCGCCCCGGTAGTCCCACCACGAGAAGGCCTGGAGGGCGGGGTTCCGCTCGCGGAAGGGGTCGTGGAGACCCGGCGCGAGGAGCCGGGCGAAGCGCGCGCGCTCCTCGTCCGTGTGGAAGATCGAGCCGCGCAGCTCCGTCTCGTTCCACGAGTCGAGGGCGGCGGGGCACACGTTGAAGTCGCCGCACAGGATCGCGGGGCGCGCGGGGTCGAGGGTCGTCTCGAGCTGCGCTGCGAGCGCGTCCAGCCAGGCGAGCTTCGCCGGGAAGTCGGCGTGGCCCACGTGCTTCCCGTTGGGCACGTACGCGGTCGTGAAGGCGATCCCCTCCACCTCCGCGCTGAGGAGGCGCGCGCCGAACGCCTCCTGACCGGGCAGGCCGCGCTGGAGGAGCGTCGCGGGGGCGCGGCTCAGGATCGCCACGCCGTTCCACGCCTTCTGCCCGTGCACCAGGGCGTGGTAGCCCGCCTTCTCGAAGGCCTCGTGGGGGAACTGCTCGTCCGCGAGCTTGATCTCCTGGATCCCCACCACGTCCGGCGCGCGCTCGCGCAGCCAGAGGAGCAGGAAGTCGAGGCGGGCCTTCAAGCCGTTCACGTTCCACGTGGCGACGCGCATGCATCGAAGCGTACGCGACTCGCGGGATCGCTTCACCCGACGGACGGCGCGCCGCGCGCGGCC
>DASRUS010000373.1:0-3319 GCA_035687825.1 Myxococcota bacterium
CGAGGGGAGCGGCAAGCTCGTCTACGTCGCGGGGTGAGCCTTCAACCAGCGGCGCAACCCCGGCGCGGCGCGGCGGCAAAGTTCAGCGTTGCGGTCGAAGCGCTCGAGCGCCTGGAGCAGGGCGCGGCGCCCCGTCGGCACGGGGTGCTTGCGGAAGAAGGCGGCGACCCGGCGTCGATACGCCGGAGTCTGGAGCGCCGGCGTCGCCTCGATGACCCGGGTGACGAGCGCCGGAGGGAGCCGCTTCCGGAGCTTCGCCCAGCGCGCCTCGACGAACTCCCACGTGCGCTCCCGGGCCGCCGGATTGCCGAGCATGCGCGCGAGGAGCAGCGCCACGTCCTGCGTCGCCACGCGCTCGTCGAGGCTGAGCTCGAGGGCGCGCTCGATGCAGGCCGCGTCCCGGAGCTCGCCGAGGCCGAACAGGAAGCGCCGCCTCTCCTGGGGCGTCGGCGCGCGCTCCATCGCGCGCAGCAGCACCGCGAAGAGGAGTGCGTCGCCTCGCCGCGCGCCGAGGGTCACGACCGCGTCCGCGAGGTTCGGGTCCACCGCGCGGCGGTCGCGCAGGTAGGCGTCGCAGCTCTCGGCCGCGTGCGCGAGGAGGGGGCTCCATTCCGCGACGGCGCCCAGGATGGAGTAGAGCGCGGCGCGGCGCAGGCTCACGTCCTCGGCTTCGCCGCGGCGCGCGGCGAAGCCGAGCCCCTCGAGGGCGGGAGCGAAGCCAGCGACGAGCCAGGCGCGCAGACGCTCCCGGGTGTCACCGCCCGCGGCGGGCGCCACCTGCTGGTCGAGGAAGCCGAGGGGCGAGGCGAGGGAGAGGAGCACGTCGGGATCCCTCTCACCCCCGAAGCTTCCGGCGAGCTCGAGATAGTTCTCGATCCGGGCGCGGTCCGCGCGGAGAAGCGCGAGCTCGTGGCCGAGGAGGCCCATCCGCTCGACTGCCGAGAGCTCGCCCAGGTGCGCCGCCAGGCGTCGCAGCTCCGCGGGCTCGTGGTGCGGCCGCAGGAAGCCGCCCTCATCGGCGTTCGCGTAGACGAAGCGCGGCTCGCCGCGCCCGAGCCCTATCCGCTCGCTCGAGCGCGTCAGGAGGGTGCGAACGAGCGCGGTCTTGCGGGCCTTGGGAGCGCCCACGCGGAGCACGAGGGGGATCGGCCAGCGCGGGCGATCGTCGCGGCGCCGCCCGCGCTTCGCTCTCGCCGGCGCGCCGTGGAAGCGCGACTGCCGCACCGCGAGCTCCGAACGGCCGCGGCCGCGCTTCACCTCGACGAGGGGCAACCCGGGCTGCTCGATCCAGGCGCGCGCGATGCTCTCGACCTCGCGTCCGGACGCCTCCTCGAGCGCGCGCCAGAGGTCCGCCGCGCTGGCGTTCGACTCGCGATGGCGGCGGATGTAGCGGCGCACCCCGTCGCGGAACGCGCGCTCGCCGAGGAAGCGCTCCAGCATGCGCACCACCGACGCGCCCTTCTCGTAGGTGATGAGGTCGAAGTTCTCGGTCGCGTCCGCGGGGCTCCGCACCTCCGCGTAGATCGGGTGCGTGTTCTCGAGGGCGTCGAGCTCCAGGGCCGCGCCGCGGAAGTGCTGGAAGTCGTTCCACATGCGCCATCCGGGCTGCCAGTCGTTCACCACGTGGAAGGCCATCCAGGTGGCGAAGGCCTCGTTCAGCCAGAGGTCGTCCCACCACGCCATGGTGACGAGGTCGCCGTACCACATGTGGGCGAGCTCGTGGCAGACGACCTCCGCCACGCGCTTCCGCTCGCTCCGCGTCACCGTCTTCGCATCGACGAGGAGCAGCGTCTCGCGGAAGAAGACGGCGCCCGCGTTCTCCATGGCGCCCGCCTCGAAGTCGGGCACGGCCACGAGGTCGAGCTTCGCGTACGGGTAGGGCAGGGCGAAGTAGCGCTCGAGGCGCGCGAGGGTCTCGCGCGCGGCCTCGAGGGCGAAGCCCGTGAGGGCCCGCTTCCCGGGGACGTGCCACACCCGGATCGGCGTCTTCCCGCAGCGCACCGTGCGCGAAGCCTCGAGCTCCCCCACCGCGAGTGCGAGGAGATACGTGGAGAGGGGAGGGGTCTCGGCGAAGCGCACGGTCTTGCGCCCGCCCGGCTGCTTCTGCGTCTTTTCAATGGGGGAGTTCGAGAGGACGGTGTGGGAGGCGCGCGTGGTCACGGCGATCCGGAAGCGGGCCTTGAGCGCCGGCTCGTCGAAGCACGGGAAGAAGCTCCGCGCGTCGGTGGCCTCGAGCTGCGTGAAGGCGTAGCGGCGCTTGCCCGAGCGGGCGAAGTAGAGACCGCGCAGGTCCGTACGCAGGCGGCCCGCGAAGCGGAGCTCGAGGCGCGCCGCGCCGGGACCGACGCGACGGGGGAAGCGGATCTCGATCGTCTCGCGGTCGGGGTGCGCGACGACGCGGCCGCGCACGCGCTCGTCACCCGCCTGGAGCACGGCGCCGCCGACGCGCAGGCCCACCGTGTGGAGCTCGATGGACGAGACCGCCCGCGCGAGCTCGAGCCCGGTCGCGACCTCGCCCCGGAACGCGCGGCCGCGCTCGGGGTCGAGCGTCACGTGCAGGTCCACCTGCCGCGGCCGGACGTCGGGGGAGAGCCGGTGTCCGGTCCGGCCGCTCGCAGACCCTCGATGCATCGCCCATCCTCCGGGTGGGCCGACGTTAGCAGGAGAGCCACGCGGCGCGCGCCATGCGAGCGCGGCAGTTTCGCGCCCGGGGAACCCGCTATCGTCCGCGTCGCGTGGAGTCGCTCTCTCTCGCAATCCTCACCGCCACCGCCCTCGCCACCTCCGTCGTCTCGGGCATGCTCGGCCTCGCGGGCGGCATCATCCTGCTCTCGATCCTGCTGCTCTTCCTGGAACCCCTCGTGGCGATCCCCCTGCACGGCGTGATCCAGCTCGTGTCGAACTCCTCGCGCGCCTGGATCCAGCGGCGTCACGTTCACGGGGGGATCGCGCTCCGCTACGCGCTCCCCCTGGTCCCGCTGGGCTTCGCGGGGCTCGCCTTCGCCGAGCGCCTGCCCCCGCGTACCCTCGAGGCCGCCATCGGCGTCTTCGTGATCCTCGCGACGTGGCGGCCGGCGTGGCTGCTCCTCGGCCGCCGCCCCGAGGAGACGCATCCCACGCGACGATTCCTCTGGCTCGGGGTCCTCGTTGGCTTCCTCAATCCGATCGTGGGGGCGACGGGTCCGCTCCTCGCGCCCTTCTTCCTGAAGCTCGGCCTCGCACGCCAGGCGGTGGTGGGGACGATGGCGGCCTGCCAGAGCCTCGGGCACCTCACCAAGATCGCCGTCTTCGGCGCCGCGGGCTTCGCGTTCCGCGAGCA
>DASRUS010000374.1:0-7186 GCA_035687825.1 Myxococcota bacterium
TACTCCGCCGACACCTCGACGCCTCCCTCGGGGCCACGCACGACCTTCACGCGGATCGCACCCTGGGGGATCCGCACGCGACGTTCCTCTCGGGGCAGCACCAGGCGCTCGCACTCCGTGATCCGGATGCCGAGGGAGGACGTCTCGGCGAAGAGCACGCGCGCGACCAGGGTCCGCTCCGCGGGGCGGGCCAGCGCGCGCACGAGGAAGCCCGGCCGGTTCTTCTTCATCTGCAGGTGCTGGAGCGACACGTCGAGGGCGCCCGCGGCGAACAGCCGCTCCATCACGTGGTCGAAGTGCTCCGGCACGAGATCGTCGAGATTCGTCTCGAGCAGCACGACCCGATCGCGCCCGAGGCTCCCCGCGCGACCGAGCACGGCGCGCAGCACGTTCGGGAGCGGGCTCGGGCGCGCGTCCCCCGCGCCGTGACCGATCCGCTCCACGGTGAGGGCGGGCATGGGTCCGAACTCGTCCACCACCGAGCGCAGGATCGCGGCGCCCGTCGGCGTCACCGTCTCGAAGTCGGCGTGGGCAGGCACGCTGGGGAGTCCGCGCAGGAGCTCGAGCGTCGCCGGGGCCGGAACGGGGAGGCGACCGTGCTCGGTATCGATGCTGCCGCCTCCGAGCGCGACGGGCGTCGCGCTGACCCGCTCGATCCCGAGCCGCGCGAGGCCGAACGCGGCGCCGACCACGTCCACGATCGCGTCCACCGCACCCACCTCGTGGAAGTGGACGCGCTCGGGACGGATGCCGTGCACGTGCCCCTCGGCGGCGGCGAGCGCCTCGAAGATGGCGAGCGCGCGCTCCCGCACCGGAGCCTCGAGCTTCGCGACGGAGAGCAGGCGCCGGATCTCCGCGAAGCTCCGCCCGTGCGGGTGAGCGTGGGTCCGCTGGCCGTGGCTGGGCTCGTGATCGTGACCGGCGTGAGGGCGAGGGCGCTTCGCCCCGGGCAGCTCCACGCGCACGTAGCGCGCCGCCAGCGGCCCGCGCCGCACGCGGCTCACCCGCAGGCGGAAGTCGAGACCGAGCGGCGCGAGCCCGCGCTCGAGCTCCCGCGTCGGGAGGCCGAGGTCGATGAGCGCGCCGAGGAACATGTTCCCGGCGATGCCCGAGAAGGTGTCGAGGTGCAGCACGCGCGCGCCCACGGCGAGGGCGCCCGGGGAGCCGGTGCGCCGCGCGCCGGAGCGTCCCCGCCTAGAGGCGGTTGACGAGCGTCGCGACATAGGCGGCTCCGAAGCCGTTGTCGATGTTCACCACCGCGACGTTCGAGGCGCAGCTCGTGAGCATCGAGAGCAGCGCCGTGACCCCGGAGAACGACGCCCCGTAGCCCACGCTCGTCGGCACCGCGATCACGGGCTTGTCCACGAGACCGCCCACGACGGAGGGGAGCGCGCCTTCCATGCCGGCGACCACCACGAGCACGCGAGCGGAGCGCAAGACGTCATTCGCCGCGAGGAGCCGGTGCAGCCCCGCCACGCCCGCGTCCTGCACGACGTCCACGCGGTTGCCGAGGCAGCGCGCCACGCCCACCGCCTCCGCCGCGACGGGCCAGTCCGAGGTGCCCGCGGAGACCACCGCGATCGTGCCCTTGCCGCGCAGCGGCGGCTCCGCGGGGCCCAGCCAGAGCAGGCGCGCCTCCGCGTCGTGCCGCGCCTCGGGGAGCGACGCGCGCACGCATTCGGCGACGGCCGGCTCGATGCGCGTCACGAGCACTTCCTGCCCGCTCGCGCGCAGCGTGCGCGCGATTTCCACGATCTGCTCGGCGCGCTTGCCCGGCGCGAAGATCACCTCGGGCACGCCCTGGCGTAGCGCGCGGTGCGTGTCCACGCGCGCGTGGGGCACCTCCACGAACGGCAGGCGCGCCAGGCGCTCGAGCGCAGCGTCGAGGTCGAGCTCGCCCGTCTTCACCGATTCGAGCAGCGCGCGCAGCCGTTCCCGATCCACGGCGCGCAACGCTATCAGACCGGCGTCAGGCGAGCGAACGAGCGGGCGCGTCGGGGAGGAAGACGAGGAGGCCGCGCAGCTCGCCCTCCTCGTCCACGATCTCGCTCTCGATGCGCAGCCAGGCGCGACCGCGCCGGGCCGCGAGCGTGCCGAGTCCCGCCTCGCCGTCTTCCAGCACGAGCACGGGGATCGAGGGCACCAGGCGCGCGCCGAGCGTGTCGGCGATCGCCGAGCACACGTGGGAGACGACGACGTTGCCGGCCTCGCGCAGCGCCGATTCGACGAGCTCGGGCCGCGCCTGCGCGGCTTCGCCGAGGAGCCGCTTTGCCAGCGCCTCGCGCGACGCGTCGGGCAGGAAGAGCGCCACGATTCCGCCCGGCGAGCCCTCCACCTCGAACAGCAGGGCGGCCCCGCCGGCGATCTCGTGGCGCAGAGCGAGCTCGCCCGCGAGGGGCGCCGCGTCCGCGCCGACGCGCAGCGCGCGGGGCACGCGCATCCAGAAGGTGCGACCCAGCAGCAAGGCGAGCGCGCTCGCGGCGTGTCCCGCGCCGATGTTGAGGAGCTCGCTCAGTCGATCGATGGGGCTCGCGGCCGTCGGCATGGCTCCTCCTCACACGAGATGGTTCAGGTCCAGGAGGAAGATCGGGCGCCCGTCGCCGAGCACGGTGAGCCCCGCGAGGCCGCGCAGGCCCGCGAGGAGCTCCGGCACGGGCTTCACGTAGATCTCCTGCTGGCCTTCGAGGTCCTCCACGCGCAGCGCCAGGCGCGCGTCGCGCACCTCGGTGAGCAGGAGGGGCACGGTCGCGCGCGCGCTGGAGGTGGGGAGGCCGAGCCGCTCGGCGAGGGCGATCACGAGCACGGGCTCGTCGTCCACGAGGGCGAAGCTCTCCCGCCCGCTCCGCTCGATCGAGGCCGCCGCGACCTCCACGATGCGCTCCACCTTCGCGATGGGCACGGCCACCGTCTCGCCCGCGAGCCCGAGCAGGAGCACGCGCTGGATGGCCGCGGTGATGGGAACGACGAGGGTGGTCACGGTGCCGAGGCCGCGGCGCGACTCGAGCTCCACCCGCCCCCCGAGCGACTCGATGGTCGCCTTCACCGCGTCCATGCCGACGCCGCGTCCGGAGACGTCGGAGACCGCGCTCGCGGTGGAGAGGCCGGGCCGGAACACGAGCGCGGCGATCTGCTCGGGCGGCAGGTCCTCGGCGAGGTCGCCGAGCACGAGGCCTGTGGCCACGGCGCGCTCGCGCACCGCGTCGAGGTCGATGCCGCCGCCGTCGTCGCGCACCGCGACGCGGATCGTGTCGCGGTCGCGGCGCGCCTCGATGCTGATGCGGCCCGCGGCGGGCTTGCCCGCGCGCAGGCGCGCTTCGGTTGCCTCGACGCCGTGGTCCACCGCGTTGCGGATCAGGTGCACGAGCGGGTCGCCGAGCCGGTCGAGGATCGAGCGGTCGAGCTCGAGCTCGGCCCCCACGAGCTCCATCTCCACGCGCTTGCCGAGGCGCTGGGCGAGCTCGCGCGCCACGCGCGGGAGCTGCTCCATGACGCGCAGGAGCGGCGTCGTGCGCAGCTCGAGCGCGCGGCGCTGCAGCTCGCCCACCACTCGCTCCATGCGGTCGAGGCCGCCCGACAACGAAGCGGGCGCCGCCACCGGCGAGCCGCCCGCAGCGCTGCGGAGCTGGCTCGCGGAGAGGATCACCTCCCCCACCGACGAGAGGATGCGGTCGAGCGCGTCGGTGCGCACGCGCACCGAGGGCGACGGCGCGGGAGCCACGGGAGTGGCGCGCACCGGAGTCAGCTCCGGAGCACTTTTTTTTCGGGCTGGACCTCCGGGACGGCGGCCGCGTCCGATGCGGCGAGCGCCGCGGTGAGCCGCGCTTCCGCGGCCGGTGCCTCGCCGGTCTCGCGCACGCAGCCGAGCATGCGCTCGAGCCCGTCGAGACCCTGGAAGAGCACCCCCACCCCTGCGGAGTCCACGCGGCCCGCGGCGCGGTAGCGCGCCATGCGATCCTCGAAGCGGTGCGCGACCTCGGCGATGGACTCGTAGCCGAGCGACGCCGCCATGCCCTTGATCGAGTGCGCCATGCGGAAGGCCGCATCGATCGCCTCGGGCGAGCCCGCGTCCTTCTCGAGCTCGAGCAGCGCGCGAGAGAGCTCCGCGAGGTGCTCGCTCCCCTCCTCGAGGAAGAGGGTCCGGTACTTGGCCAGGTCGAGCTTCACGCGTCCCGCTTCTCCACCACCTTGCGCAGCGTGGCCACCACCGCGTCCGGCTTGAAGGGCTTCACGATGAAGCCGCGCGCGCCCGCCTGGAGCGCCTCCTGGACGAGCGACTCCTGGCCGAGCGCGCTGCACATCACGATGCACGCGCTCCGGTCCGCGGCGAGGATCCGCTTCAGCGCGTCGATCCCCGAGCACTTCGGCATCACGATGTCCAGCATCACGAGGTCCGGGTGGAGCTTCTGGTACGTCTCCACCACCTCCAGGCCGTCGGTGGCCTCGCCGACCACCTCGAAGCCCTCGGGCTCGATGATCTCGCGGATCATCTGTCGCATGAACGCGGCGTCGTCCGCCACCAGCACCCGACGACTCATGACTCCCCTCCTGGCTGGGCGTCCCGCTCCCCCTTGCGCGCGATCGCCGCTGCGGCGCGCTCGAGCAGGCGCTTCGTGTCGAGAATCGAGACCACGCGTCCGTACATCGGACGGCGCTCCACCACTCCGCTCGGCTCCCGGGTCGCGCCGCCGCGCCCGGGGACGATGCCGAGGATGCGATCCACCGGGAGGCCGAGCTTGCCGGCGGCGTCGCCGGGCCGCCCGGCCAGCACGAGCAGGTGCTGCGGGCGCGCGGACGAGGCTTCGCACCCCTCGAAGAGCGTCCCGCGCGCGAGCACCGGGAGCGCGTCGCCGTGATGGTTCACGACGCCGCCCACCTCGCGGGGCAGCGTCGGCACGAGCGCCGTGCGCCCCACCTCGGTCACCTCGAGCACGTCGCGGATCGGCAGCGCGAAGGCGGCGCCGCCCACCTCAAAGGTGACGAGCTTCTCCTCGACCTCGCTCACGCGTGCGGCTCCCCGCGCGTACTCGCTCCCGTCTCGAAGCGCCGCACCATCTTGCGCAGCTCCTCGGCGAGCTCGTTCAGCGAGTCCACGCAGCCCACCACCTCCGACATCGCGCCGAGCTGCCCGCGGGAGGTCTCCGCCACCTCGTCCACGCGCTCGGCGTTGTGCTGGCCCACGCGCGCGATCTCGTCCATCGAGCTCACCATGCGCTCGGCGTCCCGCGCCTGCTCGTCCGCGCCCTGGAAGATCTCCTCGGCGCGACTCGCGGCCTCGCCCACCGCGCCCCGGATCTGCTCGAGGGAGTGCGCGATCGTGTTCACGTCCTCGCGACCCTCGCCGACGAGGCTGCTCGACTCGCGCATCTCGTCCGCCACCTCCTGGGTCTCGGCCTGGATCTCGTGGATCAGCTTCGAGATCTCCTCGGAGCTCCGCCCCGCGCTCTCGGCGAGCTTGCGGATCTCGTCGGCCACCACCGAGAAGCCGCGGCCCGCCTCGCCCGCCCGCGCCGCCTCGATGGAGGCGTTGAGGGAGAGCAGGTTCGTGCGCTGGGCGACGCTCGTGATGATCTCGGTGATCTGGTGCACGTGGCGCGTCTTCGCCTCGAGCTGGAAGACCAGCGATCCGGTCTGCTCGATGCGCTCGAAGACGACGCGCATCTTCTCGATGGCGAGCTTTGAGACGTCCACGCCGGCGTTGGCCTTCTGGTTCGCCTCGGCCGCGAAGCCGAAGGCCTCCCGCGCGCGCCCCGCGTTGAGCTCGACCGCCGACGCGATGTCGTGGATCACGCGCGCCGCGCCCTGGAGCAGCTCCTGCTGGTGCGCGGCGCCCTTCGCGACGCCCGCGATCGTGCTGGTGATCTCCTCGTTGCCCCGGCTCGCGCTCTGCGCCGAGCGCGCGAGGTCGCGCGCCGCTCCGGCCACCCGGTCGCTCGCGCGCTGCACGTGGAGCACGAGCTCGCGCAGGCTCGCGAGCATGCCGCGCAGGGAACGCGCGAGCTCGAAGGTCTCGTCCTGGAGCCGCGCGCGCTCGTCGATCTCGACGCGCGCCGTGAGGTCGCCGCGCCGGATCGAGTCGGTGGCCGCGATGAGCGTCTGGACGTTGGCCGAGATCTGCCGCGAGAGGACGAAGCCGAGGCCGGCGCCGGCGAGGAGCGCCACGAAGGGGATGACCCACGGCGAGACCGCGAAGCCCGCGGCGTGCACCACGTGGGGGAAGGCCGCCGCACACCCCGCGACCAGCAGCGAACCCACGATGAACTTGTGCGAGAGCGAGATGCGCACGCCGTGCGTATCGGCCCCCGCCTCCGGGTCCTGAAGGCGGCGGCGGGCGCGGAGCGGGCGCCGCGAGCGGAGGGCCGGGCGACCCCGGGGCCGCGCCTCAGAAGTGCCGCCAGCCGGGCCGCCGAGGCCGCTTCGCCCCGCGCAGGCGCAGACCCCGCCTCGTCACGACCCCGATCTCCGTCACGGCAACCGCGAGCCGCCGGGCGAGCGCGGGCGCCCGAAGGCCACCGGGGCGGACCGTGAAGAGGAGCTCGTAGTCTTCTCCCCCCACGAGGAGGAGCTCTTCGGCGTCGAGGCCGAGCCTCCGACACGCGGCCCCGAAGCCGCGGGTTGCGGGAAGGCTCGGGACGTCGATCTCGGCCCCGGCGCCCGACGCCTCGAGCACGTGACCGAGGTCGGCCAGCAGGCCGTCCGAGAGATCGATGCAGGCGCCGATCCCAGGCGTGCGCGCCAGGATCCGCCCGGCGCGGAGCCGGGGCTCGGGCACGGCCCGGATCCGGGCCCCGCCGCGCTCCGCCCGGGCGAGGGCGAGGGCGGCGCCTCCGAGGCTCCCGGTGACGAGGATCCGGTCGCCGGGCCGGGCGGCGGAGCGCCGGAGGGCGCGGCCGCGGGCCACGGCTCCCAGCGCCGTCACCGTGAGCGAGGTCTCCCGCGCGCGCACGACGTTGCCGCCCACGAGGGGACACGCGTGGCGCCGGCCGAGAGCGACCAGGCCGCGCACCAGGGCGAGGGCGCTGCGCAGGGGGAGCTCGGGAGGCGCGGCGAACGCGAGGAGCGCGCCGAGCGGACGCGCGCCCATGGCCGCGAGGTCCGAGAGGTTCACGGCGAGAGCCCGGGCGCCGATCCTTCGCGCGCTCTGCGTCGCGAAGCGGAAGTGCACGCCCTCGACCAGGGCGTCGGTGGT
>DASRUS010000375.1:0-2015 GCA_035687825.1 Myxococcota bacterium
ATGCAGGCGAGCACGAGGAGCGCCGCGGGGAGGTAGAGCGCGAGGCGCGCCGGCCACGCGAGGCGCTCGAAGCGCTCGGCGAGCCAGGGCGAGACGAGGGCGACCGCGACGGCGAACGCGAAGAGCCACATCACCGCGGAGCCGCGCCAGTGGAAGAAGCGCCAGATCCCCGCGGCCTCGAGGCCGTAGTAGACGCAGAGCGCCGCGCCGAGCACCATCCACACGGCGAGCGTGCGCGCCAGCGCCGAGCGCGTCCCGCGCCACACGAGGGCGGCGAGCACGAGCGCGGGGACGAGGAAGACCGCGAGGGCGATGCGCACGTCGTCGATGATCCCGTTCGGCACCCCGTGCAGCAGGAAGCCGCGCGGCTGCCACCACTCGAGGCCGGCGCGCCCCCGCGACGGGCCGATGCCGTGGTGGACGAACGCGCCGTACGCGACGAGCGCGACGAGGGCGCCCGCGCCGACGAGACCTCGGCTGGGGCGCCGCGTCCCCTCGCTCACCGCTTCCTCGGGGAAGGCTCGGAGATCGAGAGGCGCAGCACCGGGTCTCGCCCGGCGGGCGAGCGCTCGCGATCCCGCTCGCCGATGCGGATCTCGGCCTTCACCTCGATCGTGCGGCCGGTGACGACCGCGTCCAGGAGCTGCACCAGGTCCACCGATTCGAGCACGCGGCCGAGCTCCGCGGAGAGACGCTCCAGGAACTCGGAGCGCGTGCGCGCGCTCTGCTCCGTCGCGAAATCCATCCAGTCGCGCGGCACGGTGTCGCCGAACGCCTTGCGGAAGGCCTCCTCCGTCAGGAAGAGGCCGGACAGACCCAGGGCCAGACCGCGCCGGAGCAGGTCGGGGAAGCCCCCCGCGGCGGCTGCCTCCTCGTCCACCGCGCGGCCCGACCGGCGCCTCCCGCGTTTCTGCTGCTCTCGCTCTTCGGGCATGGAGTAGAATCCGGCGGTGGCGATCAAGCGCGTCCGGGATCTCATGCAAACGCGGCTCGTCACCATCGCCGCGGGTGAACGCCTGTCCACGGTCGAGGATATCATGACCCTGGGGCACGTGCGCCACATGCCCGTGGTGACCAGCGGCAAGCTCGTGGGCGTCGTCTCCGAGCGCGACCTGCTGCGCGCCTCGCTCTCGGCGCTCTCCGCCGCAGGGAGTCTCGAGCGCCGCGCCTTCCTGCACGCGGTCGAGATCTCGCGGGTGATGTCCCAGCCCCCCGTCACGATCCATCCCGACGCTTCGGTGGAGGAGGCGGCGCTCGCGATGGCCGAGCGCAAGATCGGCTGCCTGCCGGTGCTGGAAGGGGAGGAGCTCGTCGGGATGGTCACGGAGACGGATCTGCTGCGCTACTTCGCGGGCGTGGTGAACGAATTCGGCGAGTGCTTCGACGTGCGCGGCCTCTTCGTCGCCGACATGAGCGTCTTCCCCACCTCGCTCGGCGCGCCCCCGCAGATCACCACCGCCGCCCTCGCCGACCGCACGGCGCACCACATCGCGGCGCGGTGGGGTGAGTTCGCGTAGACGGTCGTAAGACACGGGGACCCGGGTGGCTCGCCGCGCCGCTGGTCTTACTCCGCTCGCCTGCGGCTCGCTGCGCGGCCGTGCTCGAGGCTCCGAAGGCGTCTCGAGCGGGTGCGATCGCCGAGGAAGTCAACGGGCGGGTCCAGCCCTCGCCAGCACGACCTTGCCCGCCTCTCCGGCGGGACCATTCGCAACCGCAGCGTCGGAACCCGGAGCCCTGGCCGCGCGAACGGACCCCCTACTCCGCCACGCCCGCGAAGTAGCGCAGCAGATCCGTCTCGGTGACCATCCCGACGAGCTCCTCCCCCTCCAGCACCGGCAGGCAGCCGATCTTGCGCTCGGCCATCACGAGCGCCGCCTCCTCCGCCGAAGCGTCGGGATGGATCGTGACGGGGGGCTGGGACATCACCCGCGAGATCTCGACCGCGTGCAGGAAGGCGCGACGCTCGAGGCTCCCGGCGCCGGAGAGCGCCGAGAGCGAGGCGCGCAGCAGGTCGC
>DASRUS010000376.1:0-2974 GCA_035687825.1 Myxococcota bacterium
GCCGCGCGCGCGGGATCCACCTGGAAGTGGTTCATCGTCACGAAGAGCGCCAATCGTCCGCCTCCGCTCGGCTTCGCCTCGCTGCGCGAGCCCTTGCCGTCAGAGCTCCGCCAGCGCCGGGATGATCTCCTTCCCGAAGACAGGGGCGCGAGCTGCAGGGTGCCGAGGGCCGTCTTCTCGATCGCCTCGTGGGGCCGGCCCACCCTCGAGCATCTCGCGCTCCGCGGGGCCGACCATCGGGATCTGGAAGAAGTGGTCCATCACCCAGAGGCTCGCGAAGCCCGCGTCGTCGGCGCTGCGCGCGATCTCGCCCAGGCGCGCGCCGAGGCGCTCCGGACCTCCGGGCCAGCTGAAGCTCGGGATCTGGAGTCCGATGCGCACGGGTTCCTCCTGCCTCGGGCGTCGCCCGCGAGCTTACCAGAGACGCACCCTCCGTCGCCGAGGCGAGCGCGATCGCGCTAGGCTTTCGGGTGGACGAGCGCGGAGGAGGCCATGCCCCTCTTCATCCTGGCGGGCGGCGAGCTCGTGCTGCTCTTCCTCGGGGCCCGGATCGCTTGGTGGGTGCTGCGCACGCGGGAGGGCGACGCGCCGGCCGCGTCCGGCCGCGCGCCGACGGGAGGCGGCGCCTCCGTGCGCAGCCTGCGCCCGACGGCGGGCGCGAGCGCCGGAGCGGAATCGCTTCGGGAGGCGGCTTGAGGCCCGGCGTCGGCTAACGGCGCCGGCGGCGCGGGCCGCGGCGCAGCGGCAGCGAGATTGCCGAGAAGCCCACGAGAGCCGCGCCGAGCATCCCCAGGGCCGACGCCTCGGGCAGCGAGACGGGCGCCGTTCCCACGTCGCTGAAGTTGTTCTGGTTGAAGCCCTGCCACTCGTCGCTCGGGACGAAGGGAGCGGTCGGGTCCACGGGGCCCGGCGCCACCGAGGTCCGTCGGAGCACGGCGTTCCGGGTCGAGGTCTGCCCGTTGCCCCACTGGTTGCCCGGATCCTCGCCCACCCGGCCGATGCGGTCGATCACGGTCCCGATCGCGTTCACGAGCACGATCGCGTCGTCGCCGCTGAAGACGAGGGACGCCGAGGTCGCGTCGTTCGTCGCGAGGAGCGCGGCGCTCGCGGTGCTCCTCACGATCACGAAGGTGTCGCCCGCGGCGATCGTGCCCGAGAGCGTGATCGTCGCCGTGGGCACCGCGCTCCCGTTCGCGTAGATCTGGAGCACGTAGTTCGTGATGCTCCGGGGCGCGGCGGCCGGGTTGTAGAGCTCGAGGGCCTGGTTGTTGCCGTTCCCCTCGACGTACTCGGAGATGAGGATCCCCCGCGCGGGAGCGGAGAGGAGCAGGAGGGCCAGGACGGCCAGCGCTCTCATGGGGGTGTCTCCAGCGCCCGCGGGCGTACTTCCGCGCCTGCATCGGATGGGAGAGACGCGAACTGAAGTGATTTCCCCACTCTTCTCGTGATCCGCCTCACGGACCGTACGAGCCCTCGGGACGCGCGCGTCTTCGGGGTGGAGCTGCGCAGGGCTCGCGCGTGGACTGCGCGCGAGCTGCGCGCCCGCGAGCCCGGGTCGGTCCTAGTCGAGCTCCGGCAGGTCGCCGATCACGAGGTTGCGCAGGGCGTCGCGCACGCGCTCGACCGTGAGCTCCGTGGGGACGCTCTCGAAGCTGCAGCGCGCCACCACGTGCTCCACGATGAACTTCGGGTGGAAGCCCGCGAGCGGCGTCCCCGTCGAGGGATGGAAGTCCTCGAGCAGATAGGAGAGGACGTCCGGAGAGAGCGAGAGGTCGTACGCCGTGCACACGCGCTTGAAGATGGCGACGTAGTCCTCGGTGCTGGGCGGCGCCACGTGAAGCTTGTACTGGATGCGCCGCAGCCCCGCCTCGTCCATCAGCTCCTCGGGCGGGAAGTTCGTGGAGAAGACCACGAGCTCGTCGAAGGGGAGCTGGATCTTCTGGCCCGTGCTGAGCGTCAGGTAGTCGTGGCGCAGCTCGAGGGGCAGGATCCAGCGGTTCACGAGGTCCTGGGCGCGCATGCGCTGGCGCCCGAAGTCGTCGATGATGAAGGCGCCCCCCGTGGCCTTGATGTGCGCCGGAGCCTCGTAGAAGTTCGCACCCGAGTCGTAGCGCAGGTCGAGCATCGTGAGGTCGAGCTCGCCGCCGGTCATGACCACGGGCCGGTGGCAGAGCACCCAGCGCGGATCCGGCTCGCGCGCGCCGCGGAAGAGCGTGCCCTTCGGCGTGGCGGCGCGCCGGGCGTCGCTCACCTCCTCGTGCACACCGGGATCGAAGACCTTGATGATCTGACCGTCCACGAAGATCGCGTAGGGGATCCACACGGCCTGCAGGAACGAGCGCCCGATGCAGTCGGCGACGGAGGTCTTGCCGTTCCCGGATCCCCCGTAGAGGAGGATCGCCTTGCCCGAGTTCACGGCGGGACCGACCCGGTCGAGGAGGTCGCGCGGTAGCACCAGGTCGCGGAAGCTGTCGGCGAGGTGCGCCGCGCTGAGCCGTTCGTGCGCCACGGACTGCTTGCCCACCTGGCTCTGGTACTCGCGCAGCGTGACGGGCACCGGCCCCACGTAGTGGCACTGCTTCAGCGCCTCGAGCGCGCGCTCGCGCCCGGCTGCGCTGAGCGCGTAGCGCAGGATCGAGGCGTGCTCCCGCGACTGCCCCAGCACCTCGAGGAGCTGGCGCTTCTTCGCCTGCTCGAAGATCTCGGTGAGGACGGAGGTCGGGAGCTTGAGGGCGTCGGAGACCGCGGGGATCGTCTCGATGCCGAGCACGTAGAGCGCGCGCAGCACGAAGGAGAGCAGGAACTGCGGTTCGAGGCCCGTCGCGTCCACGGTGTCGGGGGCGAGCGGGGGCTCTTCGAGCACCGCCTGGAGCGCCTCCCGGCGCAGGAGACCGAGCGCCACCACGCTCTCGGCGAGCGACCCGCCGGCGAGCCTCTGGCGGCGCCGCACCTCGTCGAGCTGCGCGGGCGTGAG
>DASRUS010000377.1:0-5802 GCA_035687825.1 Myxococcota bacterium
CGAGAGCCACCACCAGCCGCCGAGCAGCGCCGCGACCGCCAGGGCGGACGCCCCGAGCAGCGCGACGGACCCGCGAGCGCTCCGCGCCACGAAGACCGCCGCGAGCGCGACGAGGGCCGTGTAGGCGAGGGAGACGAGCGCGTCCCACGCGCGCGGCAACCGCTGCACCGACTCGCCGCGCAGGAGGTCGTCGATGGCGTTGGCGACGACCTCGCCGCCCACGGCCGCTCCGTTCACCGGCGTCGGCCGCTTGTCCTTCGCGCCCGCGACCGTCGAGCAGATGACGGCCACGGACCCGCGCAGCGGGGCGAGCGCTTCGGGCGGCGGCGGCGAGCCCTCGCCTTCGCGGGCGAGCCGCGCCCGCAGGAGGTCGGCGGCGCTCACCGCGGGGTAGGTCGACCCGGAGGCGCCGCCCGCGTGCGGCCCGCGCCAGCGGACGAGGACGCGCCCGTCCTCGTCGAGGGGCAGGCGCGCCGCGCCGAAGCGGAGGGCCGCGGCCTCGACCCGTAGCGAGGGTCGACCTCGCGCGAGCCACGCCGCCGCGAGGGGGAGCGACATGTAGTCTCCCTCGGCCGTCGCGTACGCATGCCGGAGCGCGTAGACGCGGCCGTTCGCCGCCTGCTCCTGCGAGACGCCGCCGAGGGCGTCGGCCGCGAGGGCAAAGCGCGCGAGCGGCGGGACGAGCGCGAACCGCTCCGGGCGGCTCCCGGCGCCGAGCGGACGGGCGTGGCGCTCGCGCACCCGGCGGAGCGGCTCGCCTGCGTCGTCCCCCGCGGATCCCGACGCGCGCGTCAGGA
This sequence comes from Myxococcota bacterium, assembly GCA_035687825.1. Taxonomy (GTDB): domain Bacteria; phylum Myxococcota_A; class UBA9160; order UBA9160; family DASRUS01; genus DASRUS01. The sequence continues at coordinate 798 of DASRUS010000377.1, forward strand.
CCGCGCCCATCGCCACGTCACCCCCTGCGAGAGCCCGCTCGAGCGCCGCATTCTCGTCGGCGAGCGCCGCCTCGAACGAGTCCTGGAGGACGAAGTCGAGGGCGAGCACGCGCGCGCCCGCAGCGCGAGCCTCCTCGACGATCGCGGCGAGCGCGCCGCGCGGGATGGGAAAGGAGCCGCCGGCCAGCTGGAGGGTGGCGTCGTCCACCGTCACCAGCACCACCTCGCGCGACGCGGGCTGGCGCGCGGCGGCGGAGGCAGCGCGCGCGTCGTAGAGGGCGAGCTCCAGCCCCTCGAGCGGACCGGGGCGCGCCGCGGCGAGCGCGGCCGCGGCGATCGCGACGAGGACGCCGGGTGACATCGACGCGAGCAGCCTCTGGTGGCGAGCTGTCTCGGTATGGGGAGAGGGCCGCACGTTGTGAGCGGTGAGGCGGATCCTTGTGCACCGAGCGCCCGCTGCATGGCCAGCAGGCGAGGCACAGGGGAGGCGGCGGACCGTGGCACTCTACCACAGAGGCGAACTTCGCGTGCCCGGAAGGGCCGCGAAGAAGAGCGAGGATCCCCAACCCGCCACCCGAAGCGCGTGCAAACCAACGCCCCTCGCGTCTCGACCCCGACCTCCTCTGCTACAACCGACCTCCCATGGACCCGCGCGCGCCCCGCACCGAGACGCTGCGCGCGCTCGCGGCGGCTGTCCTGTTCCCGTTCCTCCTCTCCCGCGCCCTGCTCCTGGCGGTGGCCTGGTTCGGGCGGCAGTTCGCACCGAGCTGGACCTACTTCGACCCGGCGGGCGCCACCCGCGGCTGGAGCAGAGTGCCGGCGCTAGCACTGGACGTGTGGGGGCGCTACGACACGGTCTGGTACCTCGACATCGCGGCGCGCGGCTATCTCGCGCCCGCGGTTCTCCTTCGCGAGCAGTCAACCCTGGCCTTCTTCCCGCTCTACCCCTGGCTCGTGCGCGGACTTCATACGCTGTTGCCGGCGGCGTGGCAGGGGGACGCGGCCCGCTACCTCGCCGCGCTCGCGCTCTCGAACGCGCTGGCGCTCTGCGCCCTCGGCGCCGTCTACGCGCTCGTCCGCGCCGCGTACGGCGACGAGGCGCGCGCGCGGCGCGCGGTGCTCTACCTCGTCCTCTTCCCCGGGAGCTTCTTCCTCTCCTGCGCTTACTCCGAGTCGCTCTTCCTCTTCCTCGCCGCCGCGGCGCTCCTCGCGGGCTTCAGGGGGCGCTGGGGCCTCGCGGGCGCGTGCGCCCTGCTCCTCGGCCTGACGCGCCCCGCGGGCGTCCTGGTGGCGCCTGCGCTCGCGGTCCTCTACCTCGAGCAGCGCGCCTTCGACCTCCGCCGGGTGCGCTGGGACGCGCTCGCGCTCGTCGCGGCGCCGGCATCGCTATTGGCGCACGCGGCGCACCTCGCGCTCCTCACCGGCGATCCCTGGGCGCTCCTGCACGCGCAGGCCGCGTGGGGCCGGGCCCTCTCTCTTCCCTGGGCAACGCTCCTGAGCCCGGCCCACTTCCACCCGGTGATGGGCCCGCTCGAGCTAGCGGCCACGCTCCTCTTCCTGGCGCTCTCCCTGGCGCTCCTCCTCGAGCGCCAGCGCGCGTTCGCGGCGTTCACCTTCCTCTCGCTCGTGCCCATCCTGGCGTCCGGGACGCTGATGTCCGCCGTCCGCCTCCTGGCGGTGGCGTTCCCGGCCTTCGCGGCGCTCGCTCGCGCCGGCCGGAGCGATATCGCCGATCGAACGATCGTGATCGCCTCGGCGGTGTTCCAGGCGCTGCTCTTCCTCGCCTGGAGCCGGTTCTACTGGGTCGCCTGAGCACGTGCCGGTCGCCCGGCGAGTAGCTCGAGGCCCTCGCGCCCCCTGGGCCTCCGGTCCATGATGAAACGGCCTTCCTGGACTTGGACCTCGACTTGGACCTCGACCTCGACCTCGACCTGGACCTGGACCGGGGGACCTGGACCTGGACCGGGACGCCCCCGCAGTCTTGCGAGCCCCCCTCACCTCCATAAGTAATCTCTCGGGACGGGCAGACCCCGGAGGGCCACATGCGTGACGCGTTTGGGACGCTCTCGGAGATCGACTGGGGCGGCAGCCGCAAGGTCCGCTGCTTCGCCCTCCCGAAGCTGGAGGCGGCCGGGCTGGGGCGGATCTCCCGGCTCCCGGTCTCGCTCCGCATCGTGCTCGAGTCGCTCCTGCGCAACTGCGACGGAGAGCGCGTCCGCGAGGACGACGTGCGCGCCCTCGCCGCCTGGAGGCCCGCCGAGCCGCGGACGCGCGAGGTGCCGTTCGTCGTGGCGCGCGTCCTCCTGCAGGACTTCACCGGAGTGCCGCTCCTCGTCGACCTCGCGGCGATGCGCTCGGCCATGCAGCGCATGGGGAAGGACCCGCGCCTGATCGAGCCGCGCGTGCCGGTGGACCTCGTGGTCGACCACTCGGTCCAGGTGGATTTCTTCGGCACGCCCCAGGCGCTGCAGCGGAACGCGGACATCGAGCTCCAGCGCAACCGGCAGCGGTACGAGTTCCTGAAGTGGGGCACGCAGGCGTTCGAGACCTTCAAGATCGTGCCGCCCGGGCTGGGCATCTGCCACCAGGTGAACCTCGAGCACCTGGCCAAGGTCGTGATGGAGGAGGGCGGGATCGCCTATCCGGACACGCTCGTCGGCACCGACTCGCACACCACCATGATCAACGGCCTCGGGATCTTGGGCTGGGGCGTCGGAGGCATCGAGGCGGAGGCGGCGATGCTCGGGGAGCCGAGCGCCTTCCTCACGCCCGACGTCGTCGGCGTCCACCTCCACGGTGCGCTGCGCGAGGGCGTGACCGGCACCGACCTCGTCCTCACCGTCACCGAGATCCTCCGCCGCGCCAAGGTGGTGGGGAAGTTCGTCGAGTTCCACGGGCTCGGCGCGCGGACGCTCCCCGCGCCCGCGCGCGCGACGATCGCCAACATGGCGCCGGAGTACGGGGCGACCATCGGCTTCTTCCCCGCCGACGACGCCACCCTGCGCTATCTCGAGGCCACCGGGCGGAGCCCGGAGCACGTCTCCGCGGTGCGCGCCTATCTGAAGTCGCAGGGCCTCTTCGGGATCCCGGAGGCAGGGGCCTGCGACTACTCGACCGTCATCGACGTCGACCTCGGCGCAGTCGAGCCCTCCGTGTCGGGCCCCAAGCGGCCGCAGGATCGGATCGGGCTCTCCGATCTCGGCCAGCGCTTCACGGCGCTCCTCACCGCCTCCGACGCCTCCGGGTTCGGGCGCCCGAAGGACGAGCTCGGCCGGCGCTTCGACGCCACCGAGGTCGAGCACGGCCCGGGCCAGCCCGGCGGCGGCCTGCAGAGCAGCGAGAGCTTCCCCGACGTGCACCGCACGGGCGAGTCGGCCCGGAACACCAATCCGGAGACCGAGGCGGAGATGATGAACAACCGCCCCACGCCGAACGCGGTCCCGCCCGTCGCTGGCCACCCGCCGCCCCCGCCGCGCCCGACGGGCGAGATCGAGCTCGGGCACGGCGACGTGGTGATCGCCGCCATCACCAGCTGCACCAACACCTCCAACCCGCAGGTGATGCTGGCCGCCGGCCTCCTGGCCAGGAAGGCGGTGGAGCGCGGGCTCACCGTGAAACCAGCGGTGAAGACCTCCCTCGCGCCGGGATCGCGCGTCGTCACCCGCTACCTCGAGAGGACGGGGCTCCTCCCGTATCTCGAGAGGCTCGGGTTCGGCGTCGTCGGGTACGGCTGCACCACGTGCATCGGCAACTCCGGACCGCTCGACGCCCGGGTCGAGGAGCTCATCGGTCGCCACGATCTGGTCGTGGCCTCCGTGCTCTCGGGCAACCGCAACTTCGAGGCGCGCATCCACCAGTCGGTCAAGGCGAACTTCCTCATGAGCCCACCGCTCGTGGTGGCGTTCGCGCTCGCGGGGACGGTGGCGAGGGACCTCACGCGCGAGCCGCTGGGGCGGGGCGCGGACGGCTCGGAGGTGTACCTGCGCGACCTCTGGCCCTCGGTCGCCGAGGTGCAGGCCGTCGCCGACGCGGCCAGCGATCCCGCCGACTACCGCCGGAACTACGAGAACGTGCGATCCCAGAACGAGGCCTGGAACGCCCTCGCCGCTCCAGCCGGCGACGTGTACGACTGGGACGCCGAGAGCACCTACGTCCGCGAGCCACCCTACTTCTTGCCCTTCTCGATGGAGCCGGCCGCGCCAACCGCCATCCGCGGGGCGCGCGCCCTCGCCATCTTCGGCGACTCGGTGACGACCGACCACATCAGCCCGGCCGGCTCGATCAAGCCCGGCTCGCCGGCCGGCGAGTACCTGCGACAGCAGGGGGTCGCGGTGTCCGACTTCAACTCCTACGGCGCGCGGCGCGGCAACCACGAGGTGATGGTCCGCGGCACCTTCGCCAACGTCCGCATCCGGAACCTCATGGTCCCGGGCGTGGAAGGCGGCGTGACCGTCCACCGGCCCAGCGGCCAGCGGATGTCGATCCAGGAGGCGGCGCTTCGCTACCAGGCCGAGGAGGTGCCGCTCCTCGTCGTGGCGGGCCAGGAGTACGGCACCGGCAGCTCGCGAGACTGGGCGGCGAAGGGGACGCGCCTCCTCGGCGTGCGGGCGGTGGTGGCCCGCTCGTTCGAGCGGATCCACCGCTCGAACCTGGTCGGGATGGGCGTGCTGCCCTGCCAGCTCCCGGAGGGCGCCTCGGCTCAGACGCTCGGGCTCGACGGCAGCGAGAGCTACGATCTCGTGGGTACGGAGAAGCCGCCCGCGCCACGAGGGCAGGTGACGCTCGTGGTGCGCCGGACGGATGGACGGCGTGACGCGATCCCGCTCACGTCGAGGATCGACACGCCCATCGAGGCGGCGTACTTCCGCCACGGCGGCATCCTGAGCTACGTGCTGCGGCAGATCGCGGCGCGGGAGTGAGGCCGAGACGGCGGGCGCGCCTCGCGTCGCCGCCTGCGGTGTCAGGGGCCGCTGCTAGCTTCCACCCGCCAGGCTGGCGCAGTCGG
>DASRUS010000378.1:0-5541 GCA_035687825.1 Myxococcota bacterium
GTAGTAGTCGAGGCCCTTGCGGTTCGCGGGCCCCGCTCCCGAGGGCTGGATGCGCGGCCACGCGATGGAGAAGCGGTAGCTGGTGAGGTTCATCTCGCGCAGCAGCGCCACGTCCTCGCGCCAGCGGTGGTACGAGTCGCACGCCACGTCGCCCGTGGCGCCGTCCTTGATCCTGCCCGGGGTGTGGGCGAAGCGGTCCCAGATGGACTCGCCCTTGTCGTCCTCGTTCCAGCCGCCCTCGATCTGGTACGAGGCAGTGGCGACGCCCCAGTGGAATCCTTCCGGAAAGCGGATGCGGGACATGGTCACTCCCTGATGTGGATCGCACGCCGTCTCGAGCGGGGCGTCGGAGTCGGGCGTCGGTTGGGGCCCGACGCGAAGTAAAGCGCAGGCCGCCCGAGGCTTCCGCAGGCCGAGCCTCCCGTGCCCGGACGGTACCCTCGCTCCTCCACCCGTTCAGTTGGCGGCCGAGCCATGAGCGGCGGGCCCCAACCGACGCCCGACTCCGCTCTCAGACGAGCCGCTCGATCTCGAGGTCGTCCGGGACCTCGATCTCCATGCGCAGGAGCGCGTGGCCGTACGTCTTGCCCTGGCCGTCGAGGCGCAGCGACGCGAGCCCGCCGCCGTCGAGCGCCTCGTGCAGCACGAAGTTCAGCGCCCCGAGGTTCGGGAGCTCGAAGCGCTCCACCCGGCCCCGGCACCAGGGGCCGAACCAGGCCTTCACGCGCTCGGCGCCGAGCTCCCGCAGCAGGACCGGATAGTACTCGGGCCTGCGCGCGATGACGCCGATGTTGCAGAGGTCTCCCTTGTCGCCGGCCCGCGCGTGGGCGAGGTTGTAGAGCGAGGTCTTCATCGCCGTGCGCTCACGACTCGAGCACCTCGACGCGCGCCGCGACTGCGTCCCGGGGGATGAGCGCGGGCCAGAAGTTGACCACGGCGCGCGGCTCCGGGCGACCGGTGAGGAGGCCCGAGCACGCCCCCGGGATCCCCGAGAGCACGAGGGGCGCCACCTCCTCGCCGAAGCGCTTCGCCGACTCGCGGTCGCGCGTCCGGATCGCCATGCGGAAGAGCACCTCGTTCGGCTCGTCCCGGGGCGCCGGCGCCATGGGGCCCGCGGCGCCGTTCACGCCGATCCAGTCCACGTGGTGCTCGTCGATCTCGATGCCGAGCTTGCGGGCGCGCTCGAGGAGCAGATGCTCGGTGGCGCGCGCGCGCTCCACGGCGTGCGGCCACACGAAGGTGAGGCCCACCGCGTTCGTCCAGCCGTCCTGGAAGCTCACCGACACCTTGAGCGCGTCCGGGGGCGGGCCGCCGCGCACGCCCGAGACGCGGACCCGGTCGGAGCCGAGATCCTCCAGACGGATCGACGTGAAGTCCGCGCTGGCGTCGGGCGTCGCGTAGGCGCGCGGATCGCCGATCTCGTAGAGGAGCTGCTCCTTCAGCACCGCGGGCGTGACGCGACCGCCGAGGCCGGGGTGCTTCGTCACCACGAACTCGCCGCTCTCCTCCACCTCGGCGATCGGGTAGCCGAGGTTCGCGAGGTCGGGAACGTCCTGCCAGCCGCCGCAGAAGTTGCCGCCGCTCGCCTGTCCGCCGCACTCGAGGAGGTGTCCCACCACGATTCCCGCGGCGCGCCGGTCCCAGTCGTCCGCGCTCCAGCCGAAGCGCGCCAGCAGCGGGCCGAGGGCGAGGGCGGAGTCCGTGCAGCGGCCCGTCACGACGATCTGCGCGCCGGCGCGGAGCGCCTCCGCGATGGGCTCCGCGCCGAGGTACGCGTTCGCCGAGAGCACGCGCTCGCGGATCGACGCGAAGGACGCGCCGGTGTCGAGATGATCGAGGCGGACGCCGCGCGCGAGGAGCGTGTCGAGCCGGTCGAAGACGTCGTCGCCCTCCACGAGCCCCACGCGCACGCCGCGCAGCCCCTGGGCCCGGGCGAGCTCGACCACCGCCTCGGCGCACGCCCGGGGGTTCATGCCCCCGGCGTTCGCGACGACCGCGATGCCGCGCTCCACGACCTCGGCCAGCGCCGGGCGCAGCGCCTTCGGGAAGTCTCCGGCGAAGCCCGAGCCGGGCTCGCGCAGCTTCTTCACGCGCAGGATGGACATCGTGATCTCGGCCAGGTAGTCGAGCATCACGACGTCCACCGGGCCGCCGCGCACCTGGTCGAGGAGCGCGTCGTTGCGATCGCCCCAGAAGCCCGAGGCGCCGGCGATGCGGTAGACCGTCATGCGCCGCATTCTAGCGTGGGGGGATCCGCGTGACGCTCGAGGCGCGCGTGAAGGGGCTCGCGCTGGCGGTGGGCTTCGACCGGGCCGGCATCGCGCCCGCCCTCCCGACGCCGGAGAGCGCGTTCCTGCGCGAGTGGATCGCACGGGGCTACGCGGGCGAGATGCGCTGGATCGCGCGCCGCGCGGACGAGCGCGTGGACCCGCGGCGCGTGCTGGAGGGCGCCGCGAGCGTCGTGGCCGTGGGCCTCGTCTACGACCCGGGCGAGCGCCCGGCGCCGCGCCCGGGAACCGGCGAAGTGTCGCGCTACGCCGGGGGCGACGACTACCACGCGGTGATGCTGGAAAAGCTGCGCGCGCTCGAGGCGGGGCTCGAGGCGCTCGCGGAGCGCCCGGTGCGCTCGCGCGCCTACGTGGACACGGGGCCCGTGCAGGAGCGCGTCCTCGCGGCGCGCGCCGGTCTCGGCTGGATCGGGAAGAACACCTGCCTGATCCACCCGCAGCTCGGCTCGTACCTGTTCCTCGGCGTGCTGCTGACCGATCTTCCGCTCGCGCCCGACGCACGCGAGCCCGACCACTGCGGGACGTGCCGTGCGTGCCTCGACGCGTGTCCCACGGACGCGTTCCCCGAGCCCTACGTGCTGGACGCCACGCGCTGCATCTCCTACACGACGATCGAGCTCCGGGGCGCCCTCCCCGAGGAGCTGCGCGCGGCGCACGGCGATCGCCTCTTCGGCTGCGACGTCTGCCAGGAGGTGTGCCCCTGGAACGGACGGCGCGCGCGGGAGGTGCCGCCCGACGGGGCCGGCCTGCGCGCGAGGCTCGCGACCCGCGGATCGTGGGCGCGGCCCGCGCTGGCCTGGGTCCTCGGCCTCGACGAGGACGCCTGGCGCGCGGCGACGCGGGGCACCGCGCTGCGCCGCGCCAAGCATCGGGGCCTGCTCCGCAACGCGATCGTCGCGGCGGGCAACTCCGGGGACACGAGCCTCGCCCCGGCCCTGGAGCGGATCGCGGCGGGTGGGGACGCGCTCCTCGCGGAGCACGCGCGCTGGGCGCTCGCGCGGCTCGCCCCGCGCTGATCACGGGCCGGGCTTGCGCGCGGCGAGCCGGGCGAGCGCTTCGGGTCGCGGCCCGGCGGTCCAGCCTTCGGACGAGGACAGGATCTCGAGCCCCGCGAAGAGCGCCGCAAGCTCGCCGGGCTCGAGCAGAAACGCTGGATTCTTCGGACCGTACGGCGCTTCCCTCTGCTGGAGGGTGAAGGTCTCGTAGAGCAGGAGCCCGCCCGGGGCGAGGCACTCCACGATCGCGCGCGCGAGCGGTCGGAACAGGAAGCGGAACACGAGGATCGCACCGCAGCTTCCCGGCCGGAGGGGGATTCCGTGCGGCGTCTCGAGGTCCGCGCGCAGCGCCGAGACCGCGAGAGCGTGGGAGGCGGCCCGCGCGGCGAGCTCGCGGAGCGCTTCGCGGCTGCGGTCGATCGCCACCACGCGCGCGCCGAGCCCGGCCGCGGCGAGGGCGTGGCGGCCGCGCCCGGTCGCGAGGTCGCAGACGACACCGCGGAGCGACGCCTCCCGCACGCGCGCCGCCTGCGCGAGGAAGAACGGCGCGGGCTCAGCCGGCTCCACGGCGCGCCGAGATGAGCTTCGCGAGGCGTCCGGGGAAGTCCGTCACGAGGCCGTCCACGCCGAGGTCCAGGAGCTGCTGCATCTCGGCGGGCTCGTTCACGGTCCATACGTGGATCTGCACGTCCCGGGCGTGCGCGGCGCGCACCAGCTCGGGGGTGACGAGGGGACGACCCGCGAACGACCCGGGGATCTGGAGCGCCATCGGCCCGGGGGGCGGCGGCGTCCCCTGCGCGGCGGCGCGCACGAAGCCCACCACGTCGCCGGTGCAGGCGCCGACCGCCGCGCCGACCCCGGTCTCGCGCAGGCGCCGGCGCAGCATCGCCATGAGCTCGTCGTCCGCCGCGGTGAGGAGCGTGCGGTCGGCGCGGTCGAACTCGGCGACCAGCTCGAGGGTGCGGTCCACGAGGACGGAGTCGCGCTGCTTCAGCTCCAGGTTGAAGCGCGCCTCGGGGAACGCGGCGAAGGCCTCGCGCAGCGCGGGGATGCGCAGGCCGCGGCCGCGAAAGGGATGCGTGGCGCCGCCGTCGGGGCTGAAGCGCTGGCCGGCGTCGAGGCGCGAGAGCGCGGCGAACGAGAGCCCGGCGATGCTCCCCGAGCCTTCGGTGGTGCGGTCCACCGCGGGGTCGTGGCACATCACGACGGTCCCGTCCTGCGTCGCGTGGAGGTCGCTCTCCAGGATCTGGGCCCCGGTGTCGAGCGCGAAGCGGAACGAGGCGAGCGTGTTCTCGGGGACCTCGCCCGCCGCGCCGCGGTGGCCGATCACGACGGGCGTCGCGAGGTCGAAATAGGGGTGGCGCATGCAGCCAGGGTAGCTCCGCTCGCCGGTCGCTCGCCGCGCGCACTCCCGTGCGCGCCGCGTTATCCTCCGGCGCCCCATGGCCGTCCTCACGCGCGACGCGATCCTGCGCGAGATGGAGCTCGGGCGCCTGCGCGTCGAGCCCTTCGCCCTGGACCAGCTCGGCCCCGCCTCCATCGACCTCACGCTCGGCGACGAGATCCGCGTGATCGAGCCGGCGGGCCCGCCGATCGCGATCTCGGAGGACGCCGACTACCGCACGGTGACGCACGTGCGCTCGCTCGCCGAGCCGTGTCTCCTGGCGCCGGGCACCACCATCCACGGCATCACGCGGGAGCATATCGTGCTGCCCCCGGACCTGTGCGGGCTCCTCGAGGGACGCAGCCGCTTCGCGCGCCTCGGTCTCATGATCCACGTGACCTCGGCCTTCGTTCAGCCGGGCGTTTCGAACCGGCAGGTGCTCGAGATGAGCAACGTGTCGGGCCGCACGCTCGAGATCCGCGCGGGCGTGCGGATCTGCCAGCTCGTGATCCTGCGCACGGAGGGGAGCGCCGCCTACCAGGGCCGCTTCGCGGACCAGAGGAGTCTCTGAGCGCAGTGCGCGCGGTCGTCCAGCGCGTGAGCCGTGCGGCGATCCGCGTGGGCGACGAGACCGTGGCCCGCCTGGAGCGCGGCCTGCTCGCGCTGGTGGGCGTGGGGCGCGGCGACGGGCCCGCGGCCGCGGCCGAGCTCGCCCGCCGGATCGTGGGTCTGCGCGTGTTCGAAGACGCCGAGGGCCGCATGAACCGCTCGCTGCTCGAGGTGGACGGCGCGCTGGGCGTCGTGTCGCAGTTCACGCTCTACGGCGACGCGCGGCGCGGGCGGCGACCGTCGTTCGCGGAGGCCGCGGCGCCGG
>DASRUS010000379.1:0-13498 GCA_035687825.1 Myxococcota bacterium
CGATGCAGACGCTCGTGTTCGTGCCCGAGCCCGCGAGCCTCGTGCTCCTCGCAGCCGGAACCGCGACCCTCGCTCTGCTCGGAAGTCGCCGGATGCGAGGCTGAGCCTGGCCCGGATGCTCAGCGCGCCGTTTCGGGCGAGCCCTCGCCTCGCGCCTCCCGCGGCAGCGGGAGCGCGCTCGCGTCCATGCTGAGATTCTGGACCAGGAACGCGAGCGAGTCGGCGGCAGCCTCGATCTCCTTCGAGGTGGGCGTGCCGCGGCCGTGACCGGCCTTCGACTCGACGCGCAGCAGCACGGGCGCGCTGCCGCCCTGCGCCTCCTGGAGGGCCGCCGCGAACTTGAAGCTGTGCGCGGGGAAGACCCGGTCGTCGTGGTCGGCGGTGGTGACGAGGGTCGCCGGATAGCGCGTGCCCTCGCGCAGGTTGTGCAGCGGCGAGTAGGCGCGCAGCACCGCGAAGCTCGCGGGATCCTCGGGAGACCCGTACTCCTCGGCCCAGGCCCAGCCGATCGTGAAGCGGTGGAAGCGCAGCATGTCGAGGACGCCTACGTTGGCGTGCACCGCGCCGAAGAGCTCCGGGCGCTGCACGAGCGCGGCCGCCACGAGGAGCCCCCCGTTGCTCGTCCCCGCGATGGCGAGACGCTCGGGCCGGGTCCAGCCGTTCGCCACGAGCCACTGCGCGGCGGCGAGGAAGTCGTCGAAGACGTTCTGCTTCGCGGACCCGCGCCCCGCCTGGTGCCACGCGCGCCCGTACTCTCCCCCGCCGCGCAGGATCGGCTGGGCGACGACGCCTCCGAGCTCGAGCCAGGCGAGGTTGCGCGCCGAGAAATGGGGCGTGAGGGGGACGCCGAAGCCGCCGTAGCCCGTGAGCAGCACCGGCCGCCCGCCGTCCGGGGCGAGGCCCGCGCGGTGCACGAGGAACAGGGGGATGCGCGTTCCGTCGCGACTCGTCGCGAAGACCTGCTGCGTCTCGAACGCCGCAGGGTCGAAGTCCACGCGCGGCGCGCGCCAGACGCGCGTCTCCCCCGTCTCGAGATCGTGGCGGTAGACGGTCCCCGGCGTGGCGAAGCCCGTCCAGTGGAAGAAGGTCTCGCGGTCGTCGCGGCGCCCCGCGAAGCCGGCGAGGCTTCCCAGACCCGGCAGCTCGAGCGTGCGCACGAACTCGCCGTTCTCGAGGTACACGCTCGCCCGGGACCAGCCATCGCGCAGATACTGCGCCACGAAGCGCTGCTGGACGAAGCTCACGGACTGGAGCACGTCCGGCTTTTGCGGGATCAGCTCGGTCCATGCCGAGCGCTCCGGGCGCCCGAGCTCGATCGCGAGGACGCGCCCGCGGGGCGCGCGGAGATCGGTGTGGAAGTAGAAGAGCGAGCCCCGGCTGCCCACGAAGCTCCAGCGCGCGTCGAAGTCGGCGAGGAGCTCGACCACGGGAGCGTCCGCCCGCGCGAGATCCTTCACGAAGATCCCGTTCTCCGGCCGCGCCCCCCGCCAGACGCGGATCACGAGCCAGCGGCCGTCCTCGCTGACCTCGGGCCCGAAGCCCCACTCGGGCTGGTCCGGCCGCGCGTAGACGAGGCTGTCGCGCTCCTGCGGCGTGCCGGCCCGGTGGTAGTAGAGCTTCTGGTGCTGGTTCGGCGCCTCGCCCTCGACCCCCGGCGCGGGCTCGTCGTAGCGCGCGTAGAAGAAGCCCGCCCCGTCGTGGGTCCACGCGGCGTCGGAGAATTTCGACCAGCGCACGCGGTCCTCGAGGTCGCGGCCCGTCTCGACCTCGCGGATCCGCCACTCCTTCCAGTCGGATCCCGAGGCCGAGAGCGCGTACGCGAGGAGGCGGCCGTCCTCGCTCGGGGCGACGCCGGTGAGCGCCAGCGTCGCGTCCGGCGAGAGCAGGTTCGGATCGAGGAGCACGCGCGGCTCGGCGTCCGGCGACCCGGCCACGAGGAGGCGCGCCTGCTCCTCGAGCCCCGTGTTGTGCGTGAAGAAGACGCGGTCGCCGCGGCGCACGGGCACGCCGAAGCGTTCGAAGTTCCAGAGCGTGACGAGCCGCTGGCGCAGGGCTTCGCGCGCCGGCAGCCGCGCGAGGTAGTCGCGGGCGAGGGCGTCCTCGGCCTCGACCCAGGCGCGGGTCGCGGGAGCGTCGAGGTCTTCGAGGGACCGCCAGGGATCGGGGATCGGGACCCCGTGGAGCACGTCCACCTGGTCCGCGCGCGGCGCTTCGGGGTAGCGAAGCGTGAAGTCGGCGGGCAGCGCCGCGGGCGCCGCCGCGGCGGTTGCGGCGCCCTGGGTCGCCCACGGCTCGCGCGTGCAGGCGCCGGCGAGGAGCGCGAGCGCGGACGCCCCGAACCCAATTCGACGCGGGAAGCGGCGCGTCACGCGAACACGGGGGGCCGCCGGTCCCGCCAGGGCCTCGCCTCCTCGAGCTGCGCGGCCACGCGCAGCAGCAGATCCTCGCGCGCGCTCGCCGCTACGAGCTGGACGCCGATGGGCAGCCCCGCCTCGCTCCAGTGCAGGGGCAGCGAGATCGCCGGCTGACCGGTGAAGTTGAAGGGCATGGTGAACGAGCAGAACGCGACGGACCGCTGGCCCGGGAACAGGGGGTTGCCGTCGGCCGCCCGGAAGCTCCCGAGGCGCGGCGGGGGCTCCGGGAGGGTCGGCGTCAGCAGGAGATCGAAGCCTGACCACCACTCCGCGGCGCGCCGCCCGATCGCATGGATGCGCTCCACCGACTCGAGATATTGCAGCGCCGAGATCTCGCGCCCGATCTCGCCCAGCGTCCACGTGTAGAGCTCGACGTCGTCCGGCACGAGCGCGCGCCCGATGCGCTCGCCCCAGAGCGCGAGCTCGCGCGCCACGCTCGCTACCGTGATGCGGCCGGCGTGCTCGAAGAGCGCCGGATCCTCCAGCGCCGCGGGGTGCGCCTCCTCCACGCGGTGGCCCAGGGCCTCGAGCGCCCGCGCCGCTTCGCCCGCGGCGCGCACGCAGTCGGCGTGGGTCGTCACTTCGGGGTGTAGAGCCTTGGTGCGGAGCCCCACGCGCAGGCGGCCCACGGGCGCTCCGACCTCGTCGCGGAACGGGCGCGCGGGGGGCGGCGCCCAGTAGGGGTCGCCGGGCATCGGGCCCGCCACCGCGTCGAGGATCGCGGCGCTGTCGCGCACCGAGCGCGTCACCACGTGCTCGGCGATGGCCCCCGCCCAGTCCTCGCCCTTGTCGGGCCCGAGGGAGGTGCGGCCGCGCGTGGGCTTGAGCCCCACGAGGCCGCACGCGCTCGCCGGGATGCGGATCGAGCCGCCCCCGTCGTTCGCGTGGGCCGCGGGCACGATGCCCGCGGCCACCGCCGCCGCAGATCCGCCGCTCGATCCGCCGGGGGAGCAGTCGAGGTTCCAGGGGTTGCGCGTGGGTCCGAACGCGGCGGGCTCCGTCGTGGGCTGCGGCCCGAGCTCCGGGACGTTGGTCTTGCCGAGGAAGACGAAGCCCGCGTCCCGCAGCCGGGTCGCGAGGTGGGTGTCGTGGTCCGAGACGAAGCCGAGCTCGCGCAGGAAGCGCGCGCCCGCGCAGTAGGGGTCGCCCTTGGTCTGGAGCGTGAGGTCCTTGAGCAGGAAGGGGACGCCGCGGAAGGGACCGTTCGCGAGCGACGGAGATGCGGCCTGCGCCCGCGCCTTCTCGAAGAGGGGCGCGATCACGGCGTTGAGCCGCGGGTTCACGCGCTCGCAGCGCTCGATCGCCGCGTCCACGAGCTCGCGCGGCGAGAGCTTCCCCGCGCGCACGAGCTCGGCCTGGGCGGTGGCGTCGAGCCGCGCGAGTTCATCGGACATGCTGCTCCCTCCTCCAGCCAGCGTCGCGGTCCGGGCGCTCAGCCGCCGTGGCGTTCGCGCAGGCGGCCGAGGAGCTTGAGCACCAGGCCGCCGAAGTCGCCGTTGCTCATGACGAGCACCACGTCGCCCGCGCGGCACTGCTCCGCGAGCTCCTCGGCGATGAGGTCCGGGCTGGCATGGCTCTGCGCGGACTTCCCCCGGCGGCGGAGATCCTCGGCGATCTGCTCGCTCGAGAGCCGCTCCGTCACCTCGCCCGTCGCGCTGTAGATCGGGGCGTCGGGAACGCGCGCGATCACGACCTGGTCGGCGCCCTCCAGGGCGCGCACGTAATCGGACTGGAAGACGGCGCGGCGGCTCGTGTTGGAGCGCGGCTCGAAGACCGCCACCAGGCGCCGCCCCGGGTAGCGCGCCCGCATGGCGGCGAGGGTCTCGCGCACCGCGGTCGGGTGGTGCGCGAAGTCGTCCACGACCGCGATCCCGCCCACCTCGCCGCGCAGCTCCTGACGCCGCTTCACACCGCGGTAGCGCGCCAGCGCGGCCGCGGCGGCCTCGAGGGGGACGCCGAGGGCCGCGAGCGTCACGAGCACGGCCAGGGCGTTCGCGACGTTGTGGCGCCCGTGCAGGGGGATCTCGACGCGGGCCACCATCTGCGCGTCGCGCACGAGGCGGAAACCAGTCCCCTGGGCGCTGGCCGTGAGCCCGCGCGCCTCCCACGCCACGGGCTCACGCGGCTCCACGGCGTAGCCCACCACCGGACAGGCGGCGGAGCGCGCCACCTCGCGCACGTTCGCGTCGTCGAAGCAGGCCACGAGCGTCCCGTCCCCGGGCAGGCCCGAGACGAGGGAGCGGAACGCGGACTTCACGTGCTCGAGGTCGCGGTAGATGTCGGCGTGGTCGAACTCGACGGAGGTGACGATCGCGGTGCGCGCGCCGTAGTGCAGAAATTTTGGCGTCTTGTCGAAGAAGGCCGTGTCGTACTCGTCGCCCTCCACGACGAAGTGGGCGCCCTGCCCCTCGCGGAAGCTCGTGCCGAAGTCCTCGAGGATCCCCCCCACCAGGAACGAGGGATCGCTCCCCGCCCCCTGGAGCGCCGTGGCGAGCATGCCGGTGGTGGTGGTCTTGCCGTGCGTCCCGGCGACGACGACGGAGTGCTTGCCGCGGATCGCGAGGTCGTGGAGCGCGTCGGGGAACGAGCGGTAGGCGAGGCCCGCGTCGATGGCGGCGCGCGCCTCGGGGTTGTCCGGGCGCACCGCGTTTCCGATCACGACCAGGTCGGGCGGATCGTCGAGCACGTTCTCGGCCCGGAAGCCGAGGGTCACGGGGATGCCCCAACGCTCGAGCGCGAGGCTCATGGGCGGGTAGAGCTGCGCGTCGGAGCCGGTGACGCGCAGGCCCCGCTTGCGCAGCAGGCCCGCGAGCGAGCCCATCCCGGTGCCGCCGACGGCGACGAAGTGGACGTGCTCGAGCCGCTCGTTTCCCTGCTCGCCCAACTCTCACCCCGCGAGAAAGGCTTCCATCACGAGATCGTGCACGCGCACCCGCAGCTCGAAGCGGCTGCGCTTGGCGACCAGGTGCACGCGGTTCGTGAGCATCACGACGATCGCCTCCTGCTCGAGGTCGATCCAGAGCGAGGTCCCGGTGAAGCCGAGGTGGCCCACGGAGCGCGGCGAGAAGTGCTCCCCCGAGGACGACTGGCCGGGCGTGGGCGTATCCCAGCCGAGCGCCCAGCCGGAGCCCTTGGGCAGCTCCTGGCGCTCGAAGAAGCGGCGCAGGAGCTCTCGCGGGAGCGCGTCGCTGCGCCCGTGCCAGACGTCCAGCAGCGTCTCGGCGAAGCGCAGGACGTCGTCGGCGGGAGCGAAGAGGCCCGCGTGCCCCGCCACGCCGCCCATCACCGACGCGTTGGGATCGTGCACCTCGCCCCACACGATGCGGCCGCGCCAGGGGCAGCTCTCGGTCGCCGCGAAGCGCCGGCGCGCTGGTTCGGAGATCCCCGCGCCGTCGCCGAGCGGCACGAAGCCCGTGTGCTCGAGGCCCAGGGGCTGGAAGATCCTCTGCGCGCAGAAGCGGTCGAGGGGCTGGCGCGCCACCGCCTCCACCACGGCGCCGAGCACGATGAAGTCGAGGTCGCCGTAGACCGCAGCGCTGCCCGGCGCGTGGACGAGGCCCGAGCGCAGGATGCGGTCGAGCACCCACTCGCGCGCCGCGGGTGTGCCGATGATCCGCTCGCCGCTCTTGCGCTCGCGCTCGAGGAGCAGATCGTGGAAGCCGCGCCAGGGCTTGAGCCCCGAGGAGTGCGTGAGCAGGTGGCGCACCGTGACGGCGTCCTTCTCGCGCTCCGCGAAGGCCGGCAGGTACTTCGCCACCGGGTCGTCGAGCTCCACCGCGCCCTCGGCGGCGAGGAGCAGCACGGCCGTGGCGGTGGCGAGGGGCTTCGTGAGGGAGGCGAGATCGAAGATCGTCTCGCGCGCCATCGGAATCCGCTCCGGGCGCAGCACCGCGCAGCCGCGCACGGAGCAGTGCTCCAGGACCTCGCCCTCGCGGCGCATGCGCGCCAGCACGACCGCCCCCGGGATCTCCGCCTGCGCGATCGCCTGGTCGAGGGCGCGGTCCACGCGCGCGAGCTTGCGCTTGACGACGCTCCACTTCATGGACGGTTCCCCTGCGACGGCCCGCGCGGCCGCCGTCTGCGCCCGGTGCTCACGATCGCCGGACCCCCCGCTCGAGAATGTGAAGGGTGCCACGCCTTCCGTCGAGCCGGGCGCGCACCCCGAGGGGCCAGGCGAGGTTCGGACGGCTGTGGCCGAACGGCAGGCCGAAGGCAACGGGGACGCCGAGGGGGCGCAGGACCTCCTCGACGACCTCGCGCGCCGTGGGTCCCCGGGCGGCGCCGTGCAGGTTCGGGTCGATCCCCCGCGGCTCGGCCTCGCAGCCGACGAGCGCTCCCACGCCCACCGCGGCCACGCTCCCGAGCTTGCCCGCCGCGGCGAGCTGCCCGAGGAGGCGGTCGATGCGGTAGGGGGCCTCGTGCACCTCTTCGAAGAGGAGGATCGCGCCGCGCGTGTCGATCTCCCAGGGCGTCGCGAGGCTCGCCGCGAGGAGCGTGAGATTGCCGCCCACGAGGCGCCCCTCGGCGGAGCCGCCGAAGCCCGGCTCGCCCCGCAGCACGACGGGGAGGCGGCCTTCCCCCGTGAGCGCAGCCACGAGCGCGCCGAGCTCCAGGGCTTCGAGCGCGCCGCCGCGCTCGAGCATGGGCCCGTGGAAGGAGACGAGGCCCGCCCGTCGGCGCAGCCAGAGGTGGAGCGTCGTCACGTCGCTGAAGCCCACCAGCGGCTTGGCCGCGGCGCGCACGCGCCGCGCGTCGAGGCGCGCGAGGATGCGCTGCGCTCCGTAACCGCCGCGCGCGCACACGATCGCCTCCACGCGCGGGTCGTCCACCAGCCCCATCAGCTCCGTTGCGCGGCGCGCGTCGTCGCCCGCCAGGTAGCCGCGGCGGGCGCACACGTCGTCGCGGCGGATCGTCTTGAAGCCCGCACCCTCGAGCATCGCGACGCCCGCGGCGAGGCGCGCCTCGTCGATGGGACCGGCGGGTGCGGCGATGCCGATCGTCCCGCCGGGGGACAGCCGGCGCGGCAGGCGCAACGTCGGCGTGCGTCGCGGGCTGCGAGGTCGCGGGGTCACTAGAAGGGCGGCTCGTCGTCGAAGGCGTCGCCGGGCGGGACGAAACCGCGCTCGTCCCCGCCGCGGGGGGCGGGCGGGGCGAAGCCGGCCTCGTGCTCCTCCAGGTCGTTGAAGCGCGCGTAGCGCGCCTCGAACTGGAGGCGGATCGTGCCCGTCGGCCCGTTGCGCTGCTTCGCGATGATGAGCTCGGCGATCCCCCGGTTCTCCTCTTTGTGGGGGTTGTAGACCTCGTCGCGGTAGATGAACGCGATCACGTCGGCGTCCTGCTCGATCGCCCCGGACTCGCGCAGGTCGCCGAGCAGCGGGCGGCGCTTGTCGGGGTCGCGCTGCTCGGGGCCGCGGTTCAGCTGCGAGAGCGCCATCACCGGGATCTGGAGCTCCTTCGCCAGGGTCTTGAGCCCCTTGCTGATGTCGGCGATCTCCAGGTCCTTGCGGTCGGTGCGCTTGTCCGAGCGTGCGAGCTGGAGGTAGTCCACGATCACGAGGTCGAGGCCGCGGTCGGCGTAGAGCCGGCGGCTCTTCGATTTGATCTCGAGGATCGAGGCGTCGCCGCTGTCGTCGATCCAGACGTCGGCGCGCGAGAGCCGATCGCCCGCGGCGGTGAGGCTCTGGAAGTCGCGCATGGGGAGGTAGCCCGTGCGCAGGGTGGAGAAGTCCACGCGCGCCTCCGAGGAGAGCAGGCGCAGGATCAGCGCCCGGGTCGTCATCTCCAGCGAGAAGACCGCCACCTTCTTGCCGTGACCGAGCGCCCCGTTGCGCGCGATGTTGAGCGCGAGGGCGGTCTTGCCCATGCTCGGCCGCGCCGCGAGGACCATGAGCTCCCCCGCCTGGAGCCCGCCGGTCATCCTGTCGAGCTCCTTGAAGCCCGTGGGGAGGCCCGTGAGCGACCCGCCCCGGTTCATGATCTCCTCGACGTAGTCGAAGGTCTCCGGCATTTCGTCGTGCAGGCTGCGGAAGCTCGTGCGCCGCACGGCCTGGCTGATCTCGAGCACCTTGGACTCGGCCTCGTCCAGCAGCCGGTCGGCGCCGTCCTCCTGGGAGAAGCCCATCTCGACGAGCTCGGTGGCGACGCCGATCAGGCGCCGCATCACCGACTTGTCGCGCACGATCTTCGCGTAGTGGAGCACGTGCGCCGCGGTGGACTCGAAGTCGGCGATCGCACCGAGGGTGGCGGCTCCCCCCACGGCCTCGAGCTGCTTGTGCGTGGTGAGGTGGTCGGAGAGCGTGAGGAGGTCCACCGGCTGGCGCTCCTCGTGCAGCGCCAGCATCGCCTCGTACAGGCGTTTGTGGTGGTCGTGGTAGAAGTCCGCGGCGCGCAGCTCGAGGATCACCCCCGGCAGCGTCGCGTTGTCGAGCAGGATGCAGGAGAGGATCGCCCTCTCCGCGTCGAGGTCGTGGGGCGGCACCCGCCCCTGACCGGCAGCGTCCGGATTCGCCCTGCGCGCCACCGACACCCCCTTTCGGCAGCCCTGGGATGAGGAGATGCGCGGACGTCGTCGTGCGTCTACGGCGCCGCGCTCACCTTGATTCTAACACGCGCGACGACGTCGCGGTGCAGGCGCACCGCGACGACGTGATCGCCGAGCTCCTTGATGGGCTCGTCGAGCTGGATCTTGCGCCGATCGATGGAGAAGCCGCGCGCTTCCAGGAGCTCCGCCACCTGCGCCGAGGTCACCGAGCCGAAGAGCTTGCCCTCCTCGCCCGCGTTCGCCGCGATCTCGAGCTCGACGCGCTCCAGCCGCTCGCGCTCGCCCTCGAGCTGCTTGCGCTCGCGCGCCACGCGCTCCGCGATGACGCGCTTGTGATGCTCGATCTCCTTCACCTTCGCGTCGGTGGCGGGCACCGCCTTGCCCTGGGGGAGCAGGAAGTTGCGCGCGAAGCCGGGCTTCACGTTCACCACGTCCCCCGCCTCGCCGAGGCTCGGCACGTCCTCGGTCAGGATGAGCTTCACCTGGGCCACTAGAGCGCGACCTCCAGGAAGGGCATGAGGGCGAGGTGGCGGGCGCGCTTGATCGCCTGCGTCACGCCGCGCTGGTGGCGCGCGCAGTTGCCGGAGATCCGGCTCGGCACGAGCTTCCCCGTTTCCGCAACGAAGAAACGCAGGTTGCGCGGGTCCTTGTAGTCGATCGCGATGCTCGCGTCGGCGCAGAAGCGGCATACGCGCCGCCGGGCGAACGCTCCGGTCTTTCGCCGGCGCTGCTTCTTGCGGTGCTTGGCGCGCAGGCGCCCCTTCGCCGTCTGCACCCGCGGCTCGCGATCCCGGTCACGGTCCCGGTCGCCCCCGCGATGGTCGCCGCGATCGAAGCTCATTCCGAATCCTCCTCGTCCCCGCCCTCGTCGTCCGCGTCGTCGGCGACGTCCTCACCCCGCTCCCCGACCTCTTCGCGCGCGCGCTCGGCGAGCTCGCGGGCGCGCGCCTCCTCGGCCTCGCGCGCGGCGCGCTCGGCCCGCCGCTCCGCCTGGACCCGCTCCTCGTCCACCGCGCGCGCCTTGCGCGCCTCGATGTCCTTCACCTCCTCGTTCACGAGCACGGTGAGGAAGCGCAGCACCGAGTCCTCGAGGCGCAGGATGCGCTCGAGCTCCGGCACGGCCTTGCCCGCGTCGAGGAAGGAGAGCACGAAGTAGTGGCCCTTCTGGAACTTCGCGATCTCGTAGGAGAGCTTGCGCTTGCCCCAGTCGTCGTAGAGGAGCCGGAGGGCGCCGGACCGTTGGAGCACCGCGTCGAGCTTCTCGCGGACCGCCGCGCAGCCCTCGTCGGAGATCTCCGGCTGGACGATGAACGTGAGCTCGTATTCCCGCAACGCATCCCCCTTGGACGGACGCCGCAGCGCCCGAGCCCCCGCAGCACCGGTCGGACCGACGGGAACGGCCCGGCCGCGCGGGGACCGAGGTGAGGCAGCGGAGCGGAGTGCCCCGCCGAAGCGCGCAGAGGGATAGCACGGGCCCGCGCGCCGGTCAGCTCCCGCGCTCGACCCCCGACCCCGAAGGGAGGAGGAGGGCGTGAACGCGCGGATCCTCGGTGAGCTCGGGGTGGAAGGTCGCCGCCAGCACGTTCCCCTGGCGCACGAGGACCGGCCAGCCCTCCACGCGCGCCAGGACCTCCACGTCGGGCCCGGGCCGCCGCAGGCGCGGCGCGCGGATGAAGACGCAGCGCAGCCCCTCGAGCCCCGCGCCGGGCTTCGCCTCGGCGAGCGCGGCGAAGGAGTCCAGCTGGGTCCCGTAGGCGTTGCGGACGGCGATCACGTCGAGGAGGCCGAGCGTCGGGACGGGGCGGTTCTCGGCCTCGCGCGCCAAAAGGATCGCCCCGGCGCAGGTCCCGAGCACGGGCCGACCCGAGCGGGCGAACTCGCGCAGGGGCTCGAAGAGCCCGAGGCGCTCGAGCCCCTTCGCGATCGCCGTGCTCTCGCCGCCCGGGAGGACGAGGGCCGCGAGGCCGTCGAGGTCCTTCTCGCAGCGGACGCGGACGGCGTCCGCCCCCACCCGGTCGAGCGCCCGGGCGTGCGCCTCCA
The DNA here is from genome assembly GCA_035687825.1 of Myxococcota bacterium. Lineage (GTDB taxonomy): Bacteria > Myxococcota_A > UBA9160 > UBA9160 > DASRUS01 > DASRUS01. Next base: position 10,996 of record DASRUS010000379.1, read on the forward strand.
CGTCGCCCTGGATCGCGAGGATGCCCACGCGGGGTCGGGAGCGCGTCATCCGAACACCTGCCTCTCGTCCCTCCGCGCCTCTACCAACCGCTACCAACCGCGATTGGCGAGCCGCTCGTGCTCGGCGAGCGTCTCCATCGCGATCCCCGGCATGGCCTTGCCGAGCCCACGGCAGGCCCCGAGCACCTCCGCCGGGTCGTCCCAGTGCGTGGTGGCGCGCACCACGGCGCGGGCGCGGGCCCCCGGGTCCTCGCTCTTGAAGATCCCCGAGCCCACGAAGACCGCCTCGGCGCCGAGCGCCATGCAGAGCGCCGCGTCCGGGGGCGTCGCGATCCCCCCCGCCGCGAAGTTCGGCACCGGGAGACGGCCCGTCTCGTGGACGCGCCGCACCAGCTCGAGCGGCGCGCCGAGCTCCTTCGCGGTGGTGGCCAGCTCGTCGGGCGAGAGCGCGCGCAGGCGCCGGAGCTCGCCCATCACCGCGCGCAGGTGGCGCACCGCCTCGACGATGTTCCCGCTCCCGGCCTCCCCCTTGGTGCGGATCATCGCCGCGCCCTCGGCGACCCGGCGCAGCGCCTCCCCGAGGTTGCGCGCGCCGCACACGAAGGGCACGCGGAAGGCGTGCTTCGCCACGTGGTGCTCCTCGTCCGCCGGGGTCAGCACCTCGCTCTCGTCGATGAAGTCGATGCCCAGCGACTCCAGCACGCGCGCCTCGAGGAAGTGCCCGATGCGCACCTTCGCCATCACCGGGATCGAGACCGACTTCTGGATCGCCTCGATCACCTCGATGGCCGCCATGCGTGCGACGCCGCCCTCCTTGCGGATGTCCGCGGGCACGCGCTCGAGCGCCATCACCGCGCAGGCGCCCGCGTCCTCGGCGAGCTTCGCCTGCTCCGCGGTGGTGACGTCCATGATGACGCCGCCCTTCAGCATCTCGGCGAGGCCCACCTTGATCTCGAAGGCCTCGGCGCCGACCCGCTCCAGTCCCTCTCCGTTGCTCTTCTTCGCGACCATGACCCGTTCCTCCTCGAAGCCGTTGGATCCGTCAGAGCTGCACGCTCGCGCGCGTCGAAGCCCGGCCGCCCGCCGTGAGCCTCTCGCGCACGACGCGCGCGAGGAGCGCCACGCCGCGCCGGATGGCCGCCTCGTCCGTCTGCGCCACCGTGAGCCGGAGCCCGCTCGAGGCCCGGCCGTCGTGCTGGAACACGTAGCCCGGCGCGAAGAGCACGCCGGCGCGCAGCGCGTCCGCGAAGAGGTCGCGCGTGTCGATCCCGCCCGGGAGATCCACCCACACCTGGTAGCCGCCCTCGGGCGACGTGAAGCGCACGCCGTCGGGCATCTCGCGCGCGAGGGAGTCGCCGAGCGCCTGCGCCCGGGAGCGCAGCGTCCTGCGCAGGCGCGCGAGGTGGCGGTCGTAGGCGCCGCGGCCGACGAAGTCGGCGAGCGCGGCCTGCAGCAGCGGCGAGCCCCCGAGGTCGCTCGCGTGGCAGAGCGCGCGGAGCCCCTCCACGGCCCGGCCGCGCGCGGTGATGGAGCCGACCCGGGCCCCCGGAAAGAGCGACTTCGAGAACGAGTAGAGGTGGACCACGAGGCCGCCCGCGTCGAGCGCCGCGAGCGGCGGGAGCTCCCGGCCCGCGAAGCGCAGGTCCATCTCGTAGGCGTCCTCGACCACGGGCTTGCCCGCGCGCGCCGCGACGGCGAGGAGCTCGCGCCGGTGCGCGAGCGGGGTCGTGATGCCCATCGGATTGTGGAAGGTGGGGATCGTGTAGAGGAGCTTCACCTCGGGGCGCGCAAGCACGCTCTCGAGAACGGCGAGGTCGGGGCCGTGTCCGGTCATGGGCACCGGCACCGCCTCGAGGCCGAGCACGCGCAGCACGCCGAGCACGTTGTGGTAGGTCGGCTCCTCCACGGCCACCGCGTCGCCGGGCTCGCTGAAGAGGCGGAGCGCGAGGGCGATGCCCTGGCTCGCACCGTGGCAGAGGCTGATCTCGTCGGGGCTGACCTCGATCCCGTGGGCGCGGAAGCGCCCGGCGAGGAGCTCGCGCAGGCCGGCGTGCCCCTGGCGGTCGCCGTAGCGGAGCAGCTCCGCTCCGCCGCTCGTGAACGCGCGGTTCACCGAGCGCCGGAAGGCCGCCACCGGATACAGCGCGGGATCCGGGACGAGCGCGTGGAGCGGGATGGATCCCGCTTCCGCCCCGTAGCGGGGCCGCGTGTGCTCGAACTCGAGGAGGGCCTCCACCCGCGGCGCGAGGGCGGCGGCGCGGGTTTCGCCGGAGGCGCCCCCCGGCGAGCCGCGCACGAAGGTTCCGCGCCCGACCGTGGCCTCGAGGCGGCCCTGGCAGACGAGCTCGTCGTAGGCGAGCGCCACCGTGTCGCGGTTCACGTTCAGGGTGCGCGCGAGGGCCCGGATGGTGGGCAGGCGATCGCCCGCATCCAGGCGGCCGGCCTCGATCTCGCGCCGGATGTGGTCGGCGATCTGCCGGTAGACGGGGGCGGACCCGTTGCC
>DASRUS010000380.1:0-2255 GCA_035687825.1 Myxococcota bacterium
GAGGTCGAACTCGCGCAGCGGGGCGGCGCTCATGATCCGTTCTCCCGAGGCCAGGCGCAGGAGGACGTTACCGTTGCGGCGGGGCGGGATCCAGGCCGGGCACGGGGAAGCGGCCGCAGAACGCCTCGACCTCGCCGCGCAACCGCGCGAGGGACGCGGCGTCGCCGCGCTGCTGGAGCCCAGCGACGATCCAGCCGGCCAGGCGCTCCATGTCGGCCGCGTCCATGCCGCGGGTCGTGGCCGCCGGCGTCCCGAGGCGGATCCCGCTCGGGCGCAGCGGGGGATTCGGGTCGTCGGGGATCACCTGCTTGTTGGTGGCGATCGAGATCGCGTCGAGGGCCGCCTCGGCGGCGCGCCCGTCGATCCCGAAGCTCTTCACGGTGTCCAGCACCATCATGTGGTTGTCGGTGCCGCCGGTCACGAGGCTGCAGCCGCGCTCCAGGAGCGCGCGCGCCAGCGCCTTCGCGTTCTCGAGCACCCGTACCCCGTAGGCGCGGAAGCCGGGCTCGAGCGCCTTGCCCAGCGCGACGGCGATGCCCGCGATCACGTTCATGTGCGGCCCGCCCTGCAGGCCGGGAAAGACCGAGGCGTCGATCCGGGCGGCGAGACCCTTCTTGCAGAGCACGAGTCCCCCGCGCGGGCCGCGCAGGCTCTTGTGGGTGGTGGTGGTCACGATGTCGAAGCCGTCGTCGAAGGGGTTGCGCATCGCGCCCGCCGCGATGAGCCCGCCGACGTGGGAGACGTCGGCCATGCTGAGCGCGCCCACCTCCTCGGCGATGCGCTGGAACTCGGCGTAGTCGTAGTCGCGCGGGTAGGAGGTGTAGCCGCACAGCAGGATCTTCGGCCGCGCTTCGAGGGCGGTCCGGCGCAGTGCGTCGAAGTCGATCCTGCCCTCCTCGTCGGAGAGCGTCCCGTAGCGCACGAAATGGAAGATCCTTCCCATGTGCGAGACGGGCGAGCCGTGGGTCAGGTGACCGCCGTGGGAGAGCTCCATGCCGAGGATCGTGTCGCCCGGCTTCATGAAGGCCAGATACACCGCCTGGTTCATGGGCGAGCCCGAGAGGGGCTGGACGTTCGCGTGCTCGCAGCGGAAGAGCCGCCGGGCGCGCTCCCGGGCCAGGTTCTCGACGGCGTCCGTGAACTGCTGCCCGCCGTAGTAGCGGCGTCCGGGGTAGCCCTCGGCGTACTTGTTCGTGAGGACCGAGCCGAGGGCGACGAGGACCTCGGGGTAGGTGTAGTTCTCCGACGGGATCAGCTCGACGCCGCGCCGCTGGCGCTGCTCCTCGCCCGCGAGGGCGCGGAACACGTCGGGGTCGTTCGCGGCGAGGAGGGCGCGGTGGGGGTCCATGGGGAGAGTGTCGCCCGCCCCCCTTGACCAGTAAAGCGAAACGTTCGACCGTGAATGTCTCATGGAATTGGACACTCATGGAATTGAACACTCAATTGAACACTCATTTGAACAAACTGGACCTCAACAAGCTCCTCGGCTTCCTCGCCGTCGCGGAGGCGGGCGGGGTGAGCGCCGCGGCCCGCCGGCTCGCCCTCACGCGCTCCGCCGTGAGCCACAGCCTGCGGGCGCTCGAGGCATCGCTCGGCGTGCCGCTCTTCCATCGCGTGGGGAAGAGCCTGATCCTGACGCGCGAGGGACGCGTGCTGCGCGGCGCCGTCGCGGACGCGCGCGAGCGCCTGGGAGTCGGCCTCGACGAGCTCCTCGGCGCCGGCGGAGAGGTGCGCGGCCCCGTCCGCATCGGTCTCTTCCTCGGCTTCTCGCGCTTCCGGCTCGCCCACGTCGTGGACGCCTTCCTGCGCAGCCATCCCCGGGCTCGCGTCCGCGTGGCCTTCGGGCCGCAGGCGTGGCTCGTCGAGCAGCTGCTCGCCGCGAAGCTCGATCTCGTGCTCTCGCTGCGTCCGACGCGCGAGCAGACGTCCCACGTGCGCTCGGAGAAGCTCTTCGTCCAGTCGCTCGTGCTCGCGGTGCGCAAGGCCTCCCCGGCGACGCCGGCCCGCTTCGACGCGATCGCGCGCCTGCCCATCGTCGACTACTACCAGAGCGATCCGCTGATCGATCGCTGGTCGCGGCACCACTTCGGGAGGCGGCGCGTCCCGCGCGAGCGCATCCGCGCCTGGGTCGCGAGCACGGACCTCGCGCTCGAGCTCGTGCTGAAGGGAGCCGGAGCCGCGGTGCTGCCGGAGGACGTGACGGCGCCGTTCCGGCGGCGCGGCGAGCTCGCGCTGATCCGGGGCCCGCGCGAGCC
>DASRUS010000381.1:0-6714 GCA_035687825.1 Myxococcota bacterium
GCTGGTCGAGCTCACGATCCCCTCGGCGCTCGACCCGAGCCTCGCTCCGCCCGGCCGTCACGTGGCGTCGCTCTTCGTGCAGCACGTCCCGTGGTCGCCGGAGGGCGGCGGCTGGCAGGCGCAGCGCGACGCCTTCGCGGACCGGGTCTGCGCGCTGGTGGACGAGGCGGCGCCGGGCTTCGCGTCGAGCGTCCTACACCGTGAGGTGTTGGCTCCGCCCGACCTGGAGCGGATCTTCGGCCTCGCCGGCGGCAACATCTTCCACGGCGCGCTCGGTCTCGACCGCTGGCTGTGGCTACGCCCTGCCGCGGGCTGGTCGCGCTACAGCACACCCCTGCGCGGCCTCTATCTGTGTGGTGCCGGCGCGCATCCCGGCGGCGGGGTCATGGGCGCCTGCGGGCGCAACGCCGCGCGCGAGGCGATCCGGGGGCTCCCGAGGCGCTCGCGCTAGCGCTAGCCGGGGGGCGCGGCGGGCAGCATGCGCAGGTACATGCGCGCGTCTTCCCGGGACGGATCGCGCCCGAGCACCGACGTCCATTCCGTGCGCGCCTCGTCGCAGCGTCCGAGCGTGTAGAAGGTGAGGCCTAGCTGGACGGTGGCGTCGAGGTAGCCCGGGTTCGCGCGCAGGATGCGCCGGAGCTCGTGGATCGCCTGGCTCGGGAGCCCCGCGTCGCGGAGCGCCGCCGCGAGACGCAGGCGGATGTCGTGGAACGTGGGGCCGCGCTCGAGGGCCTTGCGGTAGGCGTCGATCGCCTCGCGCACGTCGCCGACCTCGCGATACGCGTCGCCGAGCGCGGCGTGGAGGTTCGCGAGCTTGGCGCGCGTGGTGGGATCGGGCGCGCCCTCCTCCACGGGCGGAGCGCCGGACGCGCGCAGGCTCGCGGAGCTCAGGCGCTCGGCCAGGGCGCGCGAGCGCTCGAAGTCCCCGGCGCGCTCGTAGAGCGTCGCGAGCGCGAGGAAGGCCTCGACGTAGCCCGGGTTGATGCGCAGCGCTTCCTCGAAGCTGTGCGTCGCCGCCTCCGCGTCGCCGAGCTCCTCGTGCACGAGCCCCACCAGGTAGTGCACGTCGGCCCAGCCCGGGCGCGTGTCGAGGACCCGCGTCAGATGGCCGAGGGCCCGCTCCGGCTCGCCGCGCTCGAAGCACTGGCGGCCCTGCAGGAACGACTGCCGCTCGGGGGCGGTCATGCGGGCGTGCGGCACGGGGTCGGCTTCAGTTCGCCGAGGACACGAGGTCGCGGGCCTCGCGGGCGAGGTCGGTTCCTTCGTAGTTCTCCAGCAGCACCTGGAAGATGCGCGCGGCCTCGTCGTCGCGATTCATCTCCGAGTAGCAGAGGCCGAGCTTGTAGAGGGCCTCGGCGTCCACGCCGAGGCCGGGATACGCGTTCAGCACGGAGCGGTAGCGATCCGCGGCCGACTGGTACTCCTCGCGCTCCATGTAGAAGTCGCCGATCTCCATGGCGTGCTCCGCGAGCCGCGTGCGGAGCTCGCGCCACATCGCCTCGGCCTCCGCAGCGTGGGGAGACTGGGGATACTTCGAGAGCAGCCGGTCGAGCTGGGCGATGGCCTGCTCCGTCGCCGTCTGGTCGCGGCCCGGGCCGTGCGACTGGCGGTAGTGGCAGAGGGCCGCGCGGTAGATCGTGTAGGCCACCTGCTCGTGATCGGGGTGCAGGTCCGCGAAGTCGCGGTAGTAGGTGAGCGCCTCCTCGTAGAGCTCCTGGTCGAAGTAGGCGTCGGCGATCTTCAGCTCCGAGAGGACCGCGTACTCGCTGTAGGGATAGTTGTCGATCACGTCCTGGAAGGCCTCGATGGCCTTCGTGTAGTCGGTGCTGTGGAAGACGAGGAAGCGCCGCCGGCCCTCGAGGTGCTGGTTGCCCTGGCGGTAGAGCTCCTCGGCCGAGGGCACCTCGGCGAGCTCCAGGTCGAGGGGGGGGCTCGAAGAGCAGCCGAGCAGGAGGGCCAGTCCGAGGCTGGCGAGGCCGGCGAGGCTGGTGAGGCCGAAGACGCTCCGGGGTGTCATGCGAAAACTCCCTGTTCCGGCGGCGGGTTCCGACCCCCGGCACGCTACCGGATCGGCTTCGCCCATGTCAATTTTGCTACGGTACAGACCTCACGGGGGAGGTTTTCCTCATGGTCCACAAGTCGCTCGAGTCCCTGCGTCTCGACCAACGCCTGCGACGCCGCCGGGGCTGGCTCACCGAGGACGAACGGGAGAAGGAGCTGGCGGGTCTTCCGGACGTCTCGGACAAGATCGGCCGCCCGGAGGAGCCGGCGGAGGGCGCCGACGCAGGGACGCAGGGCGAGGGCTGATCCCCCCGGAACCACGCGAGAGGTTCGTCGTGATCAAGGAAAAGTTCGGCGGGAGGATCGACGCCTGGGTCGAGGCCGCCGTTCCCTTCCTGCTGCGCCGGCCCATCGATCCGAACCTGCTCTCCGTCCTCGGCGTGCTCGTTTCCCTCGGGGGATCCTTCGCCTTCGGGCTCGGGTCCTTCTTCGCCGGAGGGATCCTCGTCCTGGCCGGAGGATTCTTCGACCTGGTGGACGGCGTCGTCGCCCGCCGCTTCGGGCGGGCCACCACGTTCGGCGCCTTCCTCGACTCGACCCTCGACCGGCTCGTGGACATGGCGATCCTGCTCGGGATCCTGATGTTCTTCGCGGGGGCCGGCGACCGGGCGTCGGCCTTCCTGGCGGGCTTCGCGATGGTGGCGAGCGTCCTCGTCTCGTACGCCAAGGCGCGCGCCGAGCGCTTCGTCCCGAGCTTGGGAGGCGGGGTGCTCGAGCGCGCCGAGCGCATCGTGATCCTGGCCCTCGGGGGGCTCACCGGGTACATGCGCGTCGCGCTCTGGATCGTGGCGGTGGGTGCCGCGATCACCGTGGTGCAGCGCTTCGCGCTCGCCTACCGCGAGATGACGCGCCTCGACGCGGCCACCGCCGAGGGCGTGGGGGAGCATCCGTAGGCCGTGGCGGAGGAACGCAAGCAGGAGCGCGGTTTCGTGGTGATCGACCGGCGCGGTCGGTCGGAGGAGCCCGCGAGCGACGCACGCATCCCCGATGCCGGCGCGGAGCCGGGTCCCGCTCCGCCGCCCCGCCCGGGGGAGCCCGCGCGGGCGGCGGACCGGGCGAGCTCCGAGCGCGATCTGCCCCACATCGACTTCGCCACCTTCGTCCTCTCGCTCTCCAGCTCGGCGCTCCATCACCTCGGGCTCGTCCCCGATCCGGAGACGAACCAGCCGGGGCCCGTGAACAAGGTCTTCGCGCGTCAGACGATCGACACGCTCGAGCTCCTCCAGGAGAAGACCCGGGGCAACCTCGACGCCGAAGAGGAGCGCCTGCTCGAGGGCCTGCTCTACGAGCTCCGCATGCGCTACGTGGAGGTGCGCTGAGCGCGAATCGCGTCGAGCTCGTCGCGCCGGCCAAGCTGAACCTCGGGTTGCGCGTCCTCGGCCGGCGGCCCGACGGCTACCACTTCATCGAGAGCCTGTTCGCGCCACTCGAGCTCGCGGACGAAGTCGCGCTCGAGGTCTCCCCGGCTCGGAGCGTCGCGGTGACGCTCGAGCTCGAGGGGGACGAGCCCGGCATTCCCGCGGGCGAGGAGAACCTCGCCGTGCGCGCCGCGCGGCTCTTCCTCGACGCGCGCGACGAGCGCGCTCGGCTCCGCATCCGCCTTCGCAAGCGCATCCCGGCGGGGGCCGGCCTCGGCGGCGGGTCGAGCGACGCGGGGGCGGTGCTCGCGGGTCTCGCACGCCACTTGCCGATGGAGCGCCCGCGCCTCCACGAGCTCGCGCTCCGCCTCGGAGCCGACGTCCCCTTCTTCCTCGAGCCCCGGCCGGCCCTGGTCTCGGGGATCGGTGAGCGGATCGAGCCGGTCGCGGGGCTCCCCGCGCTCCCGCTGCTCCTCGCACACCCGGGGCTTCCCCTCTCCACGGCCCGCGTCTACGCGGCCCACGACGAGGACGCCGCGTTGACGCCCTCGGCGCCGCCTCCTACGATGCCAGCGCTTTCAGGGCTTCGGGAGAACCGAGAGTCCGTTCCGCTGGGCGACCTCCTCGCGATCCTGTGCGCGGTGCGCAACGACCTCGAGCCGGCCGCCGTTCGACTGTCCCCGGAGATCGCGCGGCTGCGGGAGCGCATGCACGCGCTCGGAGCGGCGGCGGTCGGGATGTCCGGCAGCGGGCCCACGGTCTTCGGCGTCTTCCGCAGCGAGGCGGAGGCGGAGAGGGCGGAGGGCGCGTTCGGCGCCGCGCCGCCGGTGCGGCTGTGGCGCACGCGCACGCGGCCCTCGACCGTCTGACGGGAAGGAGCGCTCCGCCCGCGCGAAAACTTGCTGGGGCGTCGCCAAACTGGTAAGGCAGCGGCCTTTGGAGCCGCCAATTGCAGGTTCGAGTCCTGCCGCCCCAGCCACCGTCGGTCCGAGCCAACGTCCGAGGCAGTGCATGAACCAGGTGAAGCTCTTCTGCGGGAACTCCAACCCGCCGCTCGCGAGCGCGGTGGCGAGCACCCTCGGCCTCGAGCTCGGCAAAGCCGACGTGAGCACGTTCAGCGACGGCGAGGTGAACGTCGAGATCCGCGAGAACGTGCGCGGCATGGACTGCTTCGTGATCCAGTCGATCTGCCATCCCGCCAACACGCACCTGATGGAGCTCCTCATCGTGGTCGACGCGCTGCGACGCTCGTCGGCGCGGCGCATCACCGCGGTGATCCCCTACTACGGCTACGCGCGCCAGGACCGCAAGGTGGCGCCGCGCACGCCCATCACGGCAAAGCTCGTGGCGGACCTGATCTCCGTCGCGGGGACCGACCGCGTGCTGTGCCTCGACCTGCACGCGGGGCAGATCCAGGGCTTCTTCAACCTGCCGGTGGACAACCTGTACGCCACTCCGGTGCTGCTCCAGGCGATCCGCCAGCACTTCGCCGGGAACCTGGTGGTGATCTCCCCCGACGCCGGCGGCGTGGAGCGCGCGCGCGCCTACGCCAAGCGCCTGGAGGCGAGCCTCGCCATCATCGACAAGCGGCGCGAGGCGGCCAACGTGTCCCAGGTGATGAACATCGTCGGCGACGTCCAGGACCGCACCTGCGTGATGGTGGACGACATCATCGACACGGCGGGAACGCTCACCGAGGGCGCGCGCGCCCTCGTCCAGGCCGGGGCGCGCCACGTGTACGCCGCGGTCACGCACCCGGTGCTCTCCGGCCCCGCCATCAAGCGCATCGAGGAATCGCCCATCGAAGAGGTGGTGGTCACCGACACGATTCCGTTGCGCGCCGAGGCGCGGGAGTGCGGGAAGGTCCAGGTCGTGTCGATCGCGAGCCTGCTCGGCGAGGCGATCCGGCGCATCACCAACGAGGAGAGCGTGAGCTCGCTCTTCGTGTAGCGGGCCGCGACGGGAGAAACGCAGTGGGAAACTGGGCGCTCGAGGTGGAGCTCCGCGAAGGCACGGGCAAGGGCGTGGCGAGGAAGCTCCGCGCCGCGGGCCGCATCCCGGGGGTGCTGTACGGGCGCGGCGAGCCGCCGCAGTCCGTCGTGCTCGACCCTCGCGCGCTCGAGCGCGTGATCACGACGAGCGACGCGGGGATGAACACGCTCATCGACCTGAACATCGCGGGGTCGCGCGACCGCGCCGAGCGCGTCGTGCTCGTGAAGGAGCTCCAGCGCGACCCGGTGCGCGGCGCGCCGCTGCACGTGGACTTCTACCAGGTGGACCTCACCGCCACGATCGAGGTGAAGGTGCCGATCGTGCTGCGCGGGCGGCCCAGGGGCGTGGAGCTCTCCGGCGGCATCCTGGATCAGGCGCTGCGCGAGCTCGACGTCGAGTGTCTGCCGCGCGCGATCCCCGAGTCGATCACGCTCGACGTGTCCGAGCTCGAGATCGGCAGCTCCATCCACGTGCGGGACCTCGCGCTGCCCGAGGGCGTCGTGCTGCGCAGCGACCCGGATCTCTCCGTCGCGAGCGTCATCACGCCCAAGGTGGAGGAGGAGGTCGCACCGGTGGCGGCGCCCGTCGAGGGCGAGGCCGCTGCAATCCCGGCGGAGGGTGCGGCAGCGGAAGGCGCCGCGGAGAAGGAAACCGAGGAGTAGGACGGGACGAGTGCGGCGGGGGGCGGGGTGCGGGGGTCCCTCGCTCCTTCGCCTCCGGCGCACGAACATCTCGCTCGTCTCCGGGTTGGTTGCGCGCCGTCGGAGGCGTCGCTCGGGACCCCCGCACCCCGCTCTCCAGGCGGCTCGTGACGCATGCAGCCGGCAAGCGCCGAAGGCGCGCGCAGAGAGCCGAAGGCGAGCGGAGTGAACCTCATCGTGGGACTCGGCAATCCCGGCCGGCGCTACGCCGGCACGCGCCACAACGTGGGTTTCCGGATCGTCGAGGCGCTCGGCGCGCGGCATCGCATCGCCGTGAACGAGAGCCGGTTCGAGGGCCGCTTCGGAGCGGGCCGCATCGGCGACGTCGAGATCGCGATCCTCGAGCCGCAGACGTACATGAACGCCTCCGGGGAGTGCGTGGCGCAGGCGCTGCGCGGCCTCGGGATCGACGAGCCCGCGCGCGACCTCCTCGTCGTGTACGACGACGTGGACCTCCCCCTCGGCCGCCTCCGCATCCGCGCCTCGGGCAGCGACGGGGGCCACCAGGGCATGCGCGACGTCATCGCGCAGCTCGGCCGCGAGGACTTCGCCCGCCTGCGCTTCGGCGTCGGTCGCTCCGAGCGCGGGGCGGGCACGACCGA
>DASRUS010000382.1:0-2349 GCA_035687825.1 Myxococcota bacterium
GCGTCTACAGCGCAGACCAGGGCGCGCGCTACGGGGCGCTCTTCTGCACGTTCCACGTGCGAGGCGATCCGCGCCTGGCGCACTGCTGGTTCGAAGACGTGGACGGGAACGTCCCTGACGAGCTCTTCGTCGCCGCGCCCAAGGCGGGCTCCGCGCGCGACTGAGTCCGATCCCTCCCGGCTTGCCAAACGCCTCGGGCGCTCGGGCACCGCTCCGGGAAGACACAGATCCTCGCGCCTCACTCGCTATAGAACTGCTTCCCCCAGCGGCGCAGCTCGCCGATGGGTCCGTCGCCGTCGCAGAGGTTCGGCCGCTCCAGGAACGCCTTGTTCTCCCAGATGGGGATGTCCTGGGCGAACTGCCGCTCGATCTCCGCGAGGAAGGCGCGCCCGACGCCCCGCGTGGCGTCCACGCTGCCGAGCCTGCGCACGGAGAGGCCGAGGCGCATGTGGACGCGCTCGTCGTCGATGGGCGTGCCGGAGGTGAGGACCAGCGTCTCCACCACGCCCCGGAAGCGCGTCCAGCCGAAGCCGAAGCCGAAGGCCAGGATCTCGATCGTCCCGGTGGCCTCGCCGCGCGGCGTCGCCACGTTCGACCGCGAGACCACGCGCAGCAGCGGTCCGTCCACGTGGAGCTCCGTCTCGGCCACGGTGTTGGTGCCGTGCACGAAGCGGAAGTGCGCCTGATCGACGCTGTTCTCCGCCATCTCCTGGTTGCGCGAGCGCACGATCCACTCGCGCCGTTCGAAGGGGGTCCAGTCCGGCGAGCCGACCTCCGGGAGCTCGGGGATCTCGAAGCTCGGGGGCTCGCCCCGGGCGTGGCGCCAGACCAGGATGCGCCCGTTGCGCTCGCGCACGGTCCAGGGCGCGAGCCGTGCCCGGGGCGGGATCTTCTGCGCGTAGGGGATCTCGACGCAGCGCCCGGTCCCGTCGAAGCGCCAGGCGTGGAAGGGGCAGCGGATCCCGTCGCCGACGACCGTGCCCCCGAAGCCGAGGTGCGCGCCGAGGTGCGGGCAGTGGGCGTCGAAGACGCGCGCGACGCCGTCCTGTGTACGGGCGAGCACGAGCTCGCGGCCGAAGTAGTGGAGGGGCTGCACGCAGCCCACCGGGACGTCCTCGGAGTACGCCACGGCGAACCAGCCGTCCGGGAGGGGGAACGGGAAGCGACGTCCTGCGCCGGAGACTCCGCCGTCCCGAGCGCGCGCGCCAGCCCCGGCGCTCATGCCACCAGGTCTCCCATGCGGCGCAGCTCGGCCACGACTCCGTCGGGGAGGCGCGGCGGCTCGCGGCCCACGGCGTGACAGCCCAGGATGATCTGCGCCGAGCGCTCGACGATCTCCACCATGTCTGCAGCGCGGCGCAGGCTGCGTCCGGCGACGAGGAGGCCGTGGTTCTGCATCAGCACGGCCCAGCCCTCCCCCATGGCGTCGGCCACCGCGTCCGCGAGCTCGCGCGTCCCGGGCATGAGGAAGGGCACCCGGGGGATCTCGCCGAAGAAGGCCGCCTCGGTGGAGATCGGCACGAAGGGCAGGCCCGCGTTCGCGAGGATGGTGGCGTGGGGCGCGTGCGCGTGGACCACCGCCTGCGCGTCCGGCTTGGCCCGGAGGATGGCGCAGTGCATGAGGCTCTCGCTGGACGGCGAGCGGGAGTCGGGATCCAGGGGACGGCCGTCGAGATCGATGCGCACCAGGATCTCCGGCCGCAGATCCCCCTTGAAGAGCTGGCTCGGCGTGATCCAGAGCTCGGGCCTGCCCGGGATGCGCGCCGAGACGTTGCCGCCCGTCGCCGTGATGAGCTGCTGCGCGTAGAGCTCGTTCACGACGCGCACGAGCTCGCCGCGAAGCGCGTCGTCGGGCTCGGGACCGCGCGCTCCCGTTGCGGGGGCGCCGAGCTGCGCCAGGTCGCCGGGGTCGCCGACTTCGTCGCGCGCCGCGCGCCAGCAGCGCGCGAGCGCCGCCTGGATGTGCTGGAGCGTCATGGCCTTCGCCGCGTCGCCCGTGAAGGAGAGGCGCCCGTCCATGGCCGCCTGCATCGCGTTCACGCGGCCCGTGAACATCCCGTCGAGGACGTCGGCCGTGAGGCGGAGCTGCACCTCGGCGGGAGCGGGCGGGGGACCGAGAGCCGCGAAGGGGGCGCCCCCGCGAAAGCCGAAGTGGAGCTCGAGGTCGAGATCCCTGCACCGGAAGTGGAGCGTCACCTCGCGCCCAGCGGCGAACGCGCGCAGCTCCGGATCCGCGGGGATGCGCTCCACGAAGCCGCGCAGGATCCGCTCCACGTGCGCGCGGACCCCGGCCGGCGCTACGCCGGCGTCGGGTACCGCGCTCACCGGCGCGGCGCGACCCGGGGCTCC
>DASRUS010000383.1:0-4280 GCA_035687825.1 Myxococcota bacterium
GCGCTATCTCGATCCCGACGCCGTGGCGGTCGTGGAGGGCGGCGTGGCCGAGACCACGGCGCTCCTCGCCGAGCGCTTCGACCACATCTTCTACACCGGAAACGGCCGGGTGGGCCGCGTCGTGATGGCGGCCGCCGCGAAACACTTGACGCCCGTGACCCTCGAGCTCGGCGGCAAGAGCCCCTGCCTGGTGGACTCCGACGTGGACATGGACGTGGCCGTGCGCCGCATCGCGTGGGGAAAGTTCCTGAACGCGGGGCAGACCTGCATCGCGCCGGACTACGTGCTCGTGCACGAGTCGCGGGAGCGCGAGCTCCTCGATGGCCTGGCCCGGACGCTGCGCGAGTTCTACGGCGACGACCCCCAGCGCTCGCCCGACCTCGCGCGCATCGCGAGCGACCGCCATCACGAGCGGCTCGTGAAGCTGCTCGAGAGCGGTGAGGTGGTGGCGGGCGGCCAGACCGACGCCGCCGAGCGCTTCGTCGCGCCCACGATCCTGCGCGACGTGAAGCCCGACTCCCCGGTGATGGAGGACGAGATCTTCGGCCCGATCCTGCCCGTGCTGAAGGTGCGCGACATGGACCAGGCCATCGACTTCGTGAACCAGCGCGAGAAGCCGCTCGCCCTCTACGTCTTCACGCGCCGGCCCGAGGTGGAGGAGCGGGTGGTGTCGCGCACCACGTCTGGGGGCGTCTGCGTGAACGCGACGCTCTGGCACATCGCGAACCCCCACCTGCCCTTCGGTGGGGTCGGCGAGAGCGGCCTCGGCGCCTACCACGGCCGCCAGAGCTTCGAAGTCTTCAGCCACCGCAAGAGCGTGCTCCGCAAGCCCACCCGCTTCGACGTGCGCTTCGTGTATCCGCCCTATACGAAGGGGAAGCTCGCGCTGCTGAAGCGCCTGCTCTGAGGACCCGCCTTGGCGACGCTCGCGCGCAGCCGTCCGCGGCCCTCGGCGCCGCTCGCCACCGTGGTGCTGCGCTACCTGGCCTTCCAGATCCCGGGCTGGGCGGTGCTCGCGCTCGTGCTCGGAGCGGCGATGGCGTGGTGGGAGCTCTCGCGCACGCTCGCGGCGGCGATCTTCGCGCTCTTCGTGATCAAGGACGCGGTGCTCTTCCCGTTCGTGCGCGTCGCCTACGAGCCGAGGAGCGGCGGCGGGGCGGAGGCGCTCGTGGGCCAGCGCGCCCGGGCCGAGGAGGAGCTGGCGCCCGAGGGCTACGCGAGGATCGGCGCCGAGCTCTGGCGCGCGGAGCTCGTGCGGGGCAGCGCGGAACGGGGAGCGGCGCTGCGCGTCGTCGCGGTGCGCGGGCTCACCCTCGTGGTGGAGCTGGAAGAAGGGGGCGAGGGGTGAGGGGAGGACGCGGGAGCGCACGTGCGCGCCGCGCGAGCCGGGCGGCGCGCGCGGACAAGTACGAGCTCTACCAGGAGGCGGTGCAGGATCCCGAGGGCGACGTGCGGCGCCTCGTCCGCATGTACGAGAGCCGTTTTCACGGCCGGCCGAAGCTCCTGCGCGAGGACTTCTGCGGCACCGCCGCCATCTCCTGCACGTGGGTCCGCGCCCATCGCGAGCACCGCGCCGTCGGCGTCGACCTCGACCCCGAGCCTCTCGCGTGGTGCCGGCGCCACAACCAGGCAAAGCTTCGGCCCGAGCAGGCGGCGCGCCTGCGCCTCGTGCGCGGCGACGTGCGCGACGTGCGGGGACCGCGCGCCGACGTGCTCATCGCCTTCAACTTCTCGTACTTCGTTTTCAAGCAGCGCGCGGAGCTGCTGCACTACTTCCGCCGGGCGCGGGCGCACCTCGCGGACCCGGGGATCTTCGTGTGCGATCTCTACGGCGGACCCGAGTCCCAGGAGGAGAAGGTCGAGACCCGGAAGCACGACGGCTTCAAGTACCTGTGGGACCAGAACCGCTTCGATCCCATCACGCACCACGCCGAGAACCTCATCCACTTCGAGTTCTCGGACGGAAGCCGCCTGCGCCGGGTGTTCCACTACGACTGGCGGCTGTGGATGCTCCCGGAGCTGCGGGACCTGCTCGACGAGGCGGGCTTCGACGCGGCGGACGTCTACTGGGAGGGGACGGACCTGCGGCGCAACGAGCCCAACGGCGTCTTCAGCCTGCGCGAGAGTGCGCCGGACGATCCGGCGTGGATCGCGTACGTGGTGGCGGTGAAGCGCGCGCCGAGGCGCCGGGTGGCGAGGGGGTCGGCGCTCATGGCTCGCCCGCCAACGTGATGGAGCGAGCGTCACGGCCTCGGCAGGGCAGAGCGAAGGGTATCCTGCAGGAGCACGTGGCGGGCTGCGCTCGACTTCGCGCCGACCCCCTCGCCACCCGGCGTCCCGGACCGTCGAGGGTCAGAGCTTTTCCGGCGCCTCGAAGCTCGCGCGCATGTGCTCCATCCAGGTCGTCATGAGCGCCCGACGGGGGAGCCCGAGGCCGCGCAGCTCGTCGGCGATGGGGTGATCGCCGAGGCGGAGCGACCCACCGCCCAGGCGCACGCCCACGCCGTCGGCGGCGGTGGTGAAGCGCGTGCGGTGGGCGACCCCCTCGATGAAGCTGTAGGTGGTGAGCGCGACCTCGGGGAGGCTGCGCGTTCCCGCCCGGGGCACGGAGAAGGTGAAGACGTGACGCCCGTCCTTCACCCACGTGCACAGGAAGCGACCGGGCGGCGTCTCGATCTCGATCTCGTCGAGCGTCTTCGGAAAGCCCCAGATGCGGCAGCCGGCCTCGCGCGTGAAGCTCTGGTTCACCGGCAGCCGGTGGATGTAGGTGGCGATCCGCTGGCGCACGAGGTCGAGGAGCGCGCTGAGGTACGGGACGCTTCCGCGCGTACGCCGCTCGCGCACGAAGAACGCGATCGCGATCTCGTTGTAGTCGCCGAGGTCGTTGTCGCGGTAGTCGATCGCCCCCACGCTGAGCAGCGCCCGCCCGGGCAGGATCTCCACCACGTCGAGGACGTCGCCGGGAAGCAGCCGCCGCACGGCCGCGCTCGGGACCAGGTACGTCGCCGTACCCGACGAGGCGTCGCGCACGCGGACGGGAAGGCCGACCGTGCGGCCCTGGATGGTGAAGGCGGGCGACCCCGAGGGCTCCGTCGTCGGGCTCATGGCGGGGAGCGTAGCCGGGGCGGCCCCCCGGGCGCGAGCGACCCGGGCCCGCTCCCGTGGAAGCGCGGCGGCGCGGACGGGTACACTCGCGGCGTGCGTCCCCCGGACCCCGCGCTCCTCGACCGTCACTGGAACTGCCGCATCAGCGTGCGCGGACGGCGCACGGGCGAGCCGCGCACGACGACCGTCTGGTTCGTCGCCGAGCCGGGCCGGATCCTCCTCGCCGGGGGCAAGGAGAACCCGCAGTGGTGCCGGAACCTGCGCGCGGACGGGTCGATCACGGTGCAGATCGGCCGCGACCGCTTCTCGGGGCGCGGCCGCGTCGTGGACGATCCCGCTGCGGCGAGCGCGATCCGGGACCGCTTCGTCCGCAAGTACCTGCTCGCGCGGCTCTCGCGCCTCTTCGGCGGCTACCGGAGCTCGGTGGCGGTCGAGGTGATCCTCGATCCGGCGCCCGGAGCCCGATCCGCGTAGCGCGCGCCTCACCCTTTGGCCCGGGAGGTCCAACGTGCCCGACTCCGACCGCGTCCGCATCGAGCTCGAGGACGGCGTCGCCGACGTCCGTCTGAACCGGCCCGAGAAACTGAACGCCCTCGACCTCCCCATGTTCGAGGGCCTGGTGCGCGCGGCGCGCGAGCTCGCGGGGGATCCGGGCCTGCGCGCGGTCGTCCTCTCGGGCGAGGGGCGCGCCTTCTGCGCGGGCCTCGACTTCGCGAGCTTCCAGGCCATGACCGGCCGGCAGGGGGCGCGGGCCGGCGGCCGCAACCTCTTCGAACGCGACGGCTCCTCACCCGCGAACCTGGCGCAGCGGGCCGCCTGGGCGTGGACCGAGCTGCCGGTGCCGGTGATCGCAGCCCTACACGGAGTCGCGTATGGTGGGGGGCTCCAGATCGCGCTCGGCGCCGACGTCCGCTTCGTCGCGCCCGACGCGCGCCTCTCGATCCTCGAGATCCAGTGGGGACTCGTGCCGGACATGAGCGGCACGCAGACCCTGCGGCGCCTCGTGCGCCTCGACGTGGCGAAGGAGCTCACCTTCACCGGCCGCGTCGTCTCCGGCCCCGAGGCGGTGGCGCTCGGCCTCGCGACGCGGGTCGCGGAGGCGCCGCGCGACGCCGCCTTCGCGCTCGCGCGCGAGATCGCGGCCCGATCGCCCGACGCGATCCGCGCCGCGAAGA
>DASRUS010000384.1:0-3091 GCA_035687825.1 Myxococcota bacterium
GGCCTGACCGAAGATCGCGATGCGCAGGGCCATCGGACGCGAAGGCTAGCAGGGAGCAAGTGTGCGAGGTTCCGCCACGCGCGAGAGCGAACCGCCGCGTGGCGCCGACCCCCTCGCCTCGGTCGCGTGCTACCGGCAGCGCGAGCGGTCGCCGACCCTGCCGTGCGGGCGCGCCGGGGCGCCGAGGGCGAGGGTGTGGTCGGGGACGTCGCGCGTCACCACGGAGCGGGCGCCCACCACGCTGTGATGGCCCACGCGCACGCCGCGCAGGACCGTCACGTCCGAGGCGATCCACACGTGGTCGCCGATCTCGACGGGCTCGGTCCGTTCGGGGTGCGCGTCGTCGAAGTCGTGCTGGTCCGAGTCGAAGACGCGCGAGCCGGGACCGATCCAGGAGCGCCGCCCCACGCGCAGGCGGCGCTTCGCACTCAGGTGGCAGCCGTTCAGGAACGCCTCGGGCCCGAGCTCGATCTCCGCCCCGGCGAACGCGACGACCCGCACCGGGCCGAGCTCCGAGCGCAGCCACACCCGCTCGCCGATCGCGACGCGCGCGCCCTCTTCGAGCACGAAGCGCACGCCGCCGGCGCGCCGCTCGGTCACCGCGCCGGGCCCGATCACGAGCCGCGCCCCGGGGGCGAGCGAGTAGTCGGAGCTCGCGAAATTCGTGCTGGCCTGCGGATGGATCTCGAGGCCGGGATGGCGCCAGCGGAGGACCACCAGGCGCAGCACATCCCACGCCTGGATCGCCCGAAGCAGGGCGCGCACGGCCCAGCGGTTCACGGCGCGACTCCGCGCGCACGGGCTGCGGGATGCGAGCCGGGGTGCGGCGGCTGGGGGCTCAGGATTCCGGGTTCGGCTGCCCTTCCCGCAGCCGGAACGTGATGAAGCCGTGCGTGGGATCGTACGGCGAGAGGCCGACCTGGACGCGATCGCCGGGGATCACGCGGATGCGAAAGCGGCGCATGCGACCCGAGAGCTGCGCCGTCACCGTCTGTCCCGTGTCGAGGACGATCTGATAGCGACCTCCGCCGAGGATCTTCTCGACGGCGCCGGTCGCCTGGATGAGATCGTCTCTCGCCATGCCTGCCCCTGCGCGCCACGCGTCCGGGTCGAGGCGACGCGCGGCGAGCCTGTCCCGGAGGAGGGGAGACGCTAGCACGCGGCGTCGGAGCCGTCAGGCGCGCCGTGCTAACCTCGCGCACCGCCGGAGAGGTGCCGGAGTCCGGTTGAACGGGCCTGACTCGAGATCAGGTGTACCCGCAAGGGTACCGTGGGTTCGAATCCCACCCTCTCCGCCAGTGACTTTCGCTCCGCTCGCCTGCGGCTCGCTGCGCGGCCGGGCTCGCGACTTCGACGGACGCGCCCCGAGGATTCGGACTCGGGATCCGTCACCGACCGGGTCCAGCTCTCCCCAGCCCGGCCTTGCCCGCCTTCGGCGAACTCTCGTCACCCGACCCGCACGCCCGACGCTGATTGACCCTCCGTCGGCCGCTCACTACAGTCGGGTGGATCGCAGGGTCCCGCTCGGGTTCGCGATCCGTGAACCCCGTCAGGTCCGGAAGGAAGCAGCGGCAGCGGAGAGCGGACGGCGGGTGGGGGTGCCCTGCGGTCCAGTCTCATCTCCTTCCCCCGGCCCCGGGCGCCGACAGCGAGGCGACTCCGCCGTTGAGCTACGAAGTCCTCGCGCGCAAGTGGCGGCCTCGCGGCTTCGGTGAGGTGACGGGTCAGGCCCACGTCACGACGCCGCTGCGCAACGCGATCCGCTCCGGCCGGGTGCCCCACGCGATCCTGCTGGCCGGTCCCCGCGGCGTCGGCAAGACCACGATCGCGCGCATCCTCGCCCGCTGCCTGAATTGCGAGAAGGGACCGACGGACGAGCCCTGCGGCGAGTGCGTCGCGTGCCGCGAGATCGCCGCGGGGACCTCGACGGACGTGCGCGAGATCGACGCGGCGAGCCGCACCGGCGTGGACGACGTGCGCGAGATCATCGAGGCCGTGCGCTACGCGCCCTCGCCGGGCAAGCATCGGATCTTCGTCGTGGACGAGGTCCACATGCTCTCGACGCCGGCCTTCAACGCGCTGCTCAAGACGCTGGAAGAGCCGCCGCCGCGCAGCGTGTTCCTGTTCGCCACCACGAACCCCGAGAAGATTCCCTTCACGGTGACGTCGCGCTGCCAGCGCTACGACCTGCGCCGCCTGCCGGCGCGCGAGGTGGCGGCGCGCCTGCGCGAGATCGCGCAGGCGGAGAAGGTGGAGGTCTCGGAGGCGAGCCTGCTCGCGATCGCGCGCGAGGGCGAGGGCTCGCTGCGCGATTCGCTGACGCTGCTCGACCAGATCCTGGCGCACGGCGGCAGCCGCGTGGAGGACGCGGTCGTGGCCGAGGTGCTCGATCTCATCGACCACCGGCTCGTCCTCGCCCTGGCCGCGGCCTGCGTGGCGGGCGACCCCGCCGCGGCCCTCGAGGCGTGCGGGCGCGCGGCGGCGAGCGGCATCGACGCGAAGCGTCTCGCGGCCGCGCTGATGGCCCGGCTTCGCGACCTCGTGGTGCTGCGCGTGGCGCCCGACGCGCCCCAGCTCGTGGAGGGGAGCGACGCCGAGCTCGAAGAGCTGCGCGCGCTCGCGGGCCGGGCCGAGCCCGCGCGCCTGCGGCGCATGTTCCGGGCGCTCCTGCGCGAGCAGGAGGACGTCGCCTGGGCCCCCGAGCCCTTCGCGGTCCTCGAGCTCGCGGTGGTGCGCTGCGCGACCCTGCCGGGCGGCGACGAGGTGGGCGAGCTCGTCGCACGCCTGCGCGAGCTCGAGAGGCGCCTCGGCGGCGGGGAGCCCCCCGACTCCGCAGGTGGCGGTCGCGCGGGACCCGGCGCGAGCCGCCCCGTTCCCGCGCCGGGCCGGGGCCGTGGCCCAGCGGAGGCCTCGCGCGCGGAGCTCGCGGACCCGGCGCCCGCGCGCGCGCCCGGCGCCGTGGGATCCGCGCCGGTGCCCGAGGCGGTCGCCACCCCCGACGCGCCCCTCGAGGTCGTCTACGACCGGCTCGCCGCCTTCGCGCAGCAGGAGAATCGCGGGCTCTTCGCCGCGCTCACGGGGGGCCGCCTGG
>DASRUS010000385.1:0-4632 GCA_035687825.1 Myxococcota bacterium
CCCCGCGCGCGGCCCGAGCTCGTGGATGGCGTGCGCCACCAGCTCCTTGCCGGTGCCGCTCTCGCCCGTGACGAGCACGTTCGCGCGCGAGGCGGCCACCCGCTCGATCGTGCGGAACACGTCCTGCATGAGGGGGCCGCGGCCGACGAGGCGTCCGAGCCGCGAGCGGCGGTTCACCTCGTCGCGCAGGCGCGCGACCTCTTCCTCGAGGGCGCGCCGCTCGAGGAGCTGGCGGACCTTGATGCGGAGCGCGTCCACCTCGAAGGGCTTGGTCACGTAGTCGGCGGCGCCGAGCTTCATCGCCTCGACGGCGCTCGCGACCGTCTTCGTGGCGCTCAGCACGACGACGGTCGGGCGCTCCGCGCGCTGCGCGAGCTCGGAGAGGAGGGCGAGGCCGCTGCCGCCCGGCATCACGAGGTCGAGGAGCACGAGGTCGGGCGGCGTCTCGTCGAGCGCGCGCCGCGCGGCGGCGACGTTCTCCGCCGTCGCGACCTCGCAGTCGTCCTTGAGCAGCATGCGCAGGGACTCGCGCACGCCGGGCTCGTCGTCCACCACGAGGACACGCGGCATGCGGCGGAACGTATCATCCGCACCAGCACGAAGCTTGAGCCGGACGCCGGAGGGCCGGCGCGGAAGTCACCCGCAGGCCGACACGTGCCTCGGCAGGGCTACCAGGCCGCGTGCTCCGCGAAAGTGACACCCAGGTCCGTTGTCGGCCGAGGCATGGAGCGGCGGCCCTCCGGCGTCCGGCGCGCCGCCTACGCGACTGCGGGCAGGTCGATCACGATCACCGTCTCGCGGCCCGCGGCGGTGTCGAGGTGGAAGCTACCGCCTTGGACGCGCACGAGGAGCTCGGCCAGCACGAGGTCGAGCGACGTCTCGGCGACGGAGAGCCCTTCCACCGGGCCGGCGGCCGCCGCGCCGTCCGAGAAGCGGACCACGACCCGCACACCCGGACCGCCGCGCAGCCCGGCGGGATGGTGCTTCGATGCGACGAAGAGGTCGCCGCGGTCGGAGACGAGCGCGAGCGCTTCGTCGAGGACTCCCTCGAGCGCGTCCCTGAGCTGGGTCGCGTCGGCGCGCACGAACGGCCGGCTCCGATCGAGCTCCTTCAGCACGATGAGCTCTCGTCGCTGCAGCTCCGCGCGCCGCTCCTCCACGAGCTCCTCCAGGAGCGCGGCCACGTCCACGGCGAGCGTCTCGGGGGCGCCCGCCCGCGCGAGGCGCGAGAGCCTCGCCACGACCCGCTCGATGCGCGCGACGTCGCCCGAGACCGTCGCCGCGAAGCGCGTGCGGAACTCCTCGTCCTCGAAGCGCTCGGGGAGCAGGTCCGCGAACGTGCGGATCGAGACGAGGGGGTTGCGCACCTCGTGGGCGAGGGCGCCGAGGAGCCGGCGCAGCGCAGGGTCGGCCCGTCCCGCCGGCTCGAGCGGGGGCGGTGCAGGGGCCGGCTCGCGGGGCGCCGGGGCGGATCCGCGAGGGGGCGCGGGCACGACCGACTCGCGCGCCGCCTCGGCGCGACGGTCCGCCTCCGGGACGCTCGCCTCCCCCGCTTCGAGCTCGCCCTGCACCTCGACCTCCCCGGCCTCCGGCTCCGCGCCGAGCTCGATGGCGGCGGGCGGGGGCCCGGCCAGCCCGAGCCCGCCCGCGTCCTCGAAGCGCAGGTCCTCCACGCGGATCGGGTCCGCCGTTCCCGCGGCGAGGCTGCGCGTGACGACGCCCTCGAGCTCGCGGTGGTTCCCGGGCCAGGGCATCGCCGCGAGCACGTCGAGGGCTTCGCGCGAGAACTGACGGGGCCGCTCGCCCCGCGCTCGCGCCCAGGAGCGGGTCACGTCGGCGACGAAGGCTGGGATGGACGCGGCGCGGGCGCGCAGCGGGGGGATCCGGATCACGAGGCCCGAGAGCGCGTCGGCGAGGCTCGGGTCGAGCTCCGCCTCCTCGCGCTCGCCGGCGGTCGCGACGATGCGGAGCCGCGGGCTTCGCTGCGCGGGGGCGGGGGGTGCGATCTCGACCCAGTCGCGCACCTCGCGCTGGAGGAGGCGCGGCAGGCGATCCACCTCTTCGAGGCAGAGCGTCAGCGCGGAGCGCGCGCCCTCGTGGGCGGCGGCGCGCTCGATCTCGGCGTCGAGCTCGGCGCGGGTGCGCACGCACGCGCACCCGATCGCGGCGAAGGCGCCACCCGTGGTGCCACCGAAGGCGTGGACGTAGCGCGCGAGCAGCCGGCGCCCGGTGCCGGGCTCGCCGCGCACGAGCAGCGGCACGCCGGCGAGGCGGGGGTCGAGCGCGCGCAGCAGCTCGGGGATCTCGAGGTCGCCGAAGTAGCGCGCGAAGCTCCCGGCGAGCGCGTCGCGCACGCGCCGCTCGGAGAGCGGATCGGCGCTGCGGCGCGCGAGGGCCGAGCGCAGTTTCCGCTGCAGCTCCTCGGGACGGGGCGGGTAGACGAGGATCTCGGCGGAGAGCGCGTCGAAGAGCCGCCTCGCCTCCGCCACGTCCACGGGCTCGGCGACGAGGAACCACGCGGCTCCCGGCAGGCGGGAGGCAAAGCGGTGGGCGAACTCGAGCTCGATCTCGAGGTCGCCGGCGAGACCGAGCAGGACGAGCTCCGGAGCCGCCACGGCTTCGAAGCGCGGATCCGTCGGCGAGCCGAGCGTGGGCTCCGCGCCCGCGCCCGTCAGTCGGGCGAGGGCGCCTCGCACGCGCGCATCGCGGTGGACGATCCACAAGCTCGTCATGGGGTCGCGCCATCCATGGTCACGTCGAGAGCAGCCGCTTCGGGCGGAACCTACACCGACCCGACCGCCAATAGGGCAAGCCTCGTGCCAAGGCGGCGCGGCCGGAAGAGAGCGAGCAGGAGCGCGGCGAACGAGGCGGTCCGCCGCCGGAAGCGCGCTCTCGCCGCGAGCGGACCCGCGCGGCGCCGCGTCTCGAGCGGTGCGAACGCGCTGCCCATTCTGGGAAGCCCGCTGCCCTGGGAACGAACGTCACCCCCGGGGGCGGCGTTGCTGGTCGATTTCGCCTCTGCGAGAGTACGAGTCTCCGAGGAGAGCCGTGCCCGTCCGCGACCCCAGCCCGCAGGTGCGCCTGCGCAACTGGTTCGACCGCCCGTACGACGACGCCATCGCCGCCGCGCGCACCTGCTACTCGCCCCGCGTGATCGAGGCGGACGAGGTCACCGAGCTGCAGCGCCGCAAGATCGGTCCGCTCACCTTCCAGGGCGGACACCACACGGTGTATCAGCACGCCACCTTCGAGTTCTCGCTCTCGGGTGTCTCCCGCCAGCTCGTGTGGTGCTTCCTGCACGGCTTCCCCTTCTACAACACGGAGCAGCAGAGCCAGCGCTACGTGAAGCTCGACGAGATCGGCGCCCACGTGCCGCCGGCGCTGCGCGGCGAGGCGCGCGACCTCTACGAGGCGGCGATCGAGGACGCCTGGGGGGCCTACGCCGAGCTCACGCGGCGCCTCGAGCCGCTCACCTCGGAGATCCTGGCCGAGCTCTGGCGCCTCGACCGCCGCCAGTCCAAGGCGTTCGGGCGCGGCGTGCGGCGCGAGGCCGAGAAGAAGGCCATCGAGACCGCCCGCTACGTGATCCCCATCGCCTGCCACACCGCGCTCGTCTACACGGTCTCGGGGATCGTGCTCCACCGGCTGCACCGCATGGCGGCCGCCTCGGACGTCCCGGAGGAGGCGCGCGCGGTGGTGGACCTGATGCTGGCGCAGGTGGAGAAGGTGGACCCGGCCTTCTTCTCCGAGGTGGGCGAGCCCCCGCTCGGCCCCGGCGAGGCGAGCGAGCAGCGCCTCGCGCGCCCGGGGTTCGGCGACCCGGAGGACGCGCGCGCGTTCGACGCCTCCCTGGAGGGCCGCAGTTCCCGGCTCGTGGACTTCTCCCCCCGCGCGCCCCGGGTCGTGGCCGCCGCCATCCGCCGGGTGCTCGGCCGCCCGGACCTCGCCGACGAGGCCGCCCTCGAGGCGGCGCTCGACCCGGCGCGAAATCCGCACCGGCTCGACACGCTCAACGTCTCGAGCCACTCGCCGCTGCTCCGCACCCTGGAGCACGCCCACTACACGTTCCGCAAGAAGCTCTCGCACACCGCCGACTCCCAGGACCAGCGACATCGCATGGTGCCGGGCTCGCGCCCGCTGCTCTCGGCCGTGGTGCCCGAGGCGGTGGACGTGGTGGAGCCGGAGCTGGTGGCGTCCGACCCCGGCTGCCACGCGCTCTTTCGCGAGTCCGTGGAGGCGGCCTTCGACGCGAGGGCGCGCCTCGTCCGCCTGGGCGTCTCCCCCCACCTCGCGCTCTACGCGCTCCCCAACGCGCTCGCGGTGCGCTTCGAAGAATCGGGGACGCTGCTGCATCTCATGCACAAGTGGACCATGCGCACCTGCCTGAACGCGCAGCGCGAGATCTACGAAGCCTCGATGGACGAGCTCGCCCAGGTGCGCGAGGTCCACCCGCAGCTCGTGGGCCACGTGGGTCCGCCGTGCGTGGTGCGCAACCGCCGGGTGCGGCCGCGCTGCACCGAGGGGAGCCACTTCTGCGGGATCCCCGTGTGGCGGAGCTTCCCTGCGGTGGAACGGAGGATCTGATGTCGATCCGCGCGCTTCTCGCGGCGGGCGCCTGCTTCCTCGCGCTGG
>DASRUS010000386.1:0-2741 GCA_035687825.1 Myxococcota bacterium
CAGCGCGTGGGCGTAGAGCGACCACACCTCGTCGCACACGGGATGATCGTGGGTGTCGATGAGCAGGGGGCCGTCCAGGCCGTGGCCCGCGAGGTGGATCTGGAAGACGCGCGCGGGATCCACGGCGTCGAGGTAGGCCCGCGCGTCGAAGCCGTGGTTGTGCGCGGAGACGAAGACGTTGTTCACGTCGAGGAGGATCCCGCAGTCGGCCCGCTCCGCCACCGCGCCCAGGAACTCCCACTCGGTGAGCCGGTTCGACGCGAGCTCCACGTAGGAGGAGACGTTCTCGACGGCGATGCGCCGCCCGAGGCGATCCTGCACGCGGCGGATGCGCGCGGCGACGTGCTCCACCGCCTCCTCGGTCTGGGGCAGCGGGAGCAGGTCGTGGAGGTTGCGCCCGCCCACGCCGGTCCAGCACAGGTGGTCCGAGAGCCAGGGCGGCTCCGCGCGGCGGGCGAGCTCGTCGAGGGCGTCGAGATACCCCGCGTCCAGGGCATCCACCGAGCCGAGATTCATGGAGACGCCGTGGAGCACCACGGGAGCGAGGCCGCGCACCTCGTCGAGGACGCGGGGAAGGCGCCCCCCGGCGACCATGTAGTTCTCGGTCAGGGCTTCGAACCAATCCACGTCGAGGCGCCCCTCGCGACCGCGCGCGAGCACGTCGGCGTAATGCTTCGGTCGGAGTCCCACACCGACTCCGAGGCAGGGAGCTTCGGCCGGACGCGGAGCCCGGTGTGCCGTCGTCCGCGCGCCGGCCGAAGGGTGCACGGCGACTACTTCTCCTCCGCCTGCTTCGCCTTGGCGGCTTCGCACTCCTCGGGCGTCAGCATCCGGAAGCCCTTGCCCTTGCAAGAGTTCTTCCCGGCGCACTCGCTCGTGGCGGTGGAGCAGTCGCTGTGGCCCTTGCAGGAGTTCACGCCCTCGCACTTGACCTTCTCGGCCGCGCTCGCCGGCGCTGCGGCGAGGTCGGCGGCGCCGGCCAGGAAGAGCGAGGCCGCCGCGGCGGCCAGGATCCCGTTCCTCGTCTTCATCTGCGGTCTTCCTCCTCGGGTGATCGCGTCACCCTGCCATGGGACGTACGGAGGATACGCGGGCTTCGGATGGCCGGTCACTAGCACGGGGGGCGATGCGGTAAGCTCCCCGACGGGGAAGCGCCGAGGAGGATCGCCATGGCGGAAGCCAGCGCCGCCGGACCCGCGCTCCTGCTGCAGAGCCCGCAGTTCCTCGAGGATCCCTACCCGGTCTACGCGATGTTCCGGAAGACGAACCCGGTCTTCCGCGCACCGATTCCGGGCCACACCGGACCGGGGGCATTTCTCCTCACGCGCTACGCGGAGATCCAGCACGTGCTCCGCGACGGCCGCTTCTCCGCGGACCGCCGCCGCGCCGCGCTCCTGGAGGAGAACGCCGACCGCATCCCTGCCGCCCTGATCGGGGAGGAGGGCGGCCTGCGCTCCATGCTCATCATGGATCCCCCGGACCACACGCGGGTGCGGGGCCTGGTGAGCAAGGCCTTCACGCCGCGCCGCGTGGCGGAGCTGCGCCCGCGCATCGAGGAGATCGTGGACGAGCTCCTGGACGACGCCGCGCGCGGCGGTGAGCTCGAGGTGATCGGCGACTTCGCGGCGCCGCTGCCCGCGATCGTGATCGCGGAGCTGCTCGGCGTCCCCGCCGAGGACCACCGCACCTTCAAGCAGTGGTCGTCGGAGCTGATCGCGCTGGCGCCGCTGGCGGACCCGTCGCGGCTCGGCGAGGTCCAGCAGAAGCTCGACCGCATCCTCGACTACCTGCGCGGCATCATCGCCGAGCGCCGCGCGGCGCCCCGCGATGATCTCATCAGCGCCATGATCGCCGCGCAGGAGGAGCGCGACGCGCTCAGCGACGCCGAGCTCCTCGCCACGAGCAATCTGCTGCTGATCGCCGGCCACGAGACGACCACGAACCTGATCGGGAACGGGCTCCTCGCGCTGCTGCGGCACCCCGGGGAGCTCGCGCGCCTGCGCGCCCATCCGGAGCTCGTGCGGAGCGCGGTGGAGGAGCTGCTGCGCTTCGACAGCCCCGTCCAGGCCACGGGGCGCGTGGCGACGGAGGACGTGGAGCTCGGCGGCGAGCGCGTCGGGAAGGGAGCGCTGCTGATCACCGTGATCGGCGCCGCGAACCGCGATCCGGAGGTCTTCCCGGATCCGGACCGCCTCGACGTCGGGCGCGAGGACAACCGCCACCTCTCGTTCGGGTTCGGCACGCACTTCTGCCTCGGCGCACCCCTCGCGCGCCTCGAGGGCGAGATCGCCTTCCGCGCCCTCCTCGCGCGCTTCCCGAAGCTCGAGCTCGCGACGGACGCCGTGCGCCACCGGCCGAACCCGTTCCTGCGCGGCCTCGAGGCGCTGCCGGTCCGCGTGTGAGCGGTGCGCCGGCGGGTGCGGCATGCCCAACGTGCGCGTGCGCGGCATCGACCTGCACGTCGAGGAGTGGGGCAGCGGGCCGACCCTCGTCGTGGCCCACGGCCTGCTGGGGAGCGTCGCGCTCGCGGGCCGCTTCGGCGCCGCGCCCTCCGCGTTCGCGGACCACGGCCTCCACGTCGTCGCGTACGACGCGCGCGGCCACGGTCGCTCGGGCTTCAGCGCGTCGGAAGCGGACTACCGCTGGGCCTCGCACGCCGCGGATCTGGCCGAGCTGCTGCGCGCCCTGGGCGTGCGCCGGGCGAGCCTGCTGGGCGGCTCCATGGGCGCGGGCAGCGCGCT
>DASRUS010000387.1:0-2435 GCA_035687825.1 Myxococcota bacterium
TGCGGCCAGCGGCCCGGGAAAACACGCGCGACCGAGCGACTCGAGCGCCGCGACAAGCTCGCAGGCGCCGCCGTCCCCTTCCGGCGTCGCGCAGGCGAGCACGCCCAGGGCCCCGAGACCACGCCACACCTCGCGCGGGAGGATCGCGTCCGAGCGTCGCGCGAGGGCTTCGGCGCCCACCTCCCGGCAGAACGCCTCCACCGCCCCCGCCAGGGCCTGCTGGGCGTCGTCGAGCTCGAGGTCGAGACTCACGGTCCACCGACCCAGCGCGCCGAAGCCAGGGCGCGTCTGTGCGCACCCACCCCGCCGAGCTCGAGGCGCAGCGCCTGGAGACGCATGCTGAAGACGTGGAGGTCGTGCTCGCGCGTGTAGCCGATCGCGCCGGAGAGCTGATGCGTCTCGGTGAAGACGCGCGCCGCGGCGGCGCCCGCGAAGGCCGCTGCGGCCGCGGCGGATTCCGCATCCGCGCCGCGCCACGCTGCCTCGCGCGTGAGCCAGGCGCTCCCTTCCACGAGCACGTGGCACTCGGCGAGCCGGTGCTGCACGGCCTGGAACGAGCCGATGGCGCGGCCGAACTGGCGGCGCTGCTTCACGTGGGCCAGCGTCACGTCGAGCGCGGCGCGCAGCGTGCCTGCGAGCTCCGCCGCGAGCGCGACGCGCCACCAGCGCCGGAGCGCTTCGCCGGAGCCCGCGCCCGCGCTCTCGCCACGCCCCTCGAGGGAGGGAAGTCGCCCGAGCGGGTAGCCGTAGCTCGACACCACGACCTCGGCCTCGCCCGGCGCGAGCGTGACCACGCGCGCGACCTCGCCCGCGTCCACGACGAGGGTGCGCGCGTGGGCGGCGAAGCGCACGGGCGTGCCCGCGGCCCCGCTCGCCAGGGCGATGGGACCGGGCAGCGCGCGCTCGCCGAGGGCGCACGGTCCGACGAGGGCCGCGGCCCCCACCGCCGCCGTGCCCCCGGCCCGCGCCACCTCCTCCACCACGAGCGCGGCCTCGAGGGGCCCCGTGCCCTCGGCCCGCGCCACGTCGAGGAAGCCCGCCGCGCCGAGCGCAGCTTCCAGGGCGGAGTCGTAGGCGCCCTTGGCGGCGAGCTCGATCGCGCGGGCGGGTCCCGCGTGGCGCGCGAGGAGCGCGCGCACCGCCTCGACGATCGCCTGCTGCTCCCCGCTCGCCTCGAGGTCCACCGCTCACTCCCGCGGCAGCTCGAGGACGCGGTGTGCTACGAGGTTCAGCTGCACCTCGGTCGCCCCCACCGCCACGCCCGCGGTCATGGCCATGCGGAACTGCGCGTCGCCGAAGCTCCCGTGGGCGAGGGAGTCCGCGCCGAAGAGCTCGAGGGCGAGCTCCGCCACGGTCCGCTCGGCGAGGGTTCCCGCCACGCGCGCCACGTTCGTCTCCGCGCTCGGCGGCCGCCCGTGCGCGCGCCCGTCGATCACGCGGTAGCTGAGCAGGCGCGCCGCCTCGGCCAGCGCGCGCGCCGCGCCGAGCTTCTCCAGCAGCGCGGGGTCCTCCAGCAGACCCTGCTGCCGGGCGCGCGCGGCGAGGCCGTCGAGGGTGCGCGCCGCCCGCGCGTAGCGCGGCGCCCCCACGCGCTCGTACTGGAGCGCGTACGCCACCACGCTCCAGCCCTCGTGCTCGGGGCCGAGCCGGCACGCCTCGGGAACCCGGACGTCGGTCCAGAAGACCTCGTGGAAGTAGCGGTCGCCCACCACGGACGGGACCTCCCGCACCTCGATCCCCGGCAGGTCCATGGGCGCGAGCAGCACGGAGAGGCCGCGCTGCCGCTGCGACCCAGGATCCGTGCGCACCAGCAGGAAGCAGAACTCGGCGTGGTTTGCGTAGGAGGTCCAGAGCTTCGAGCCGTTCACGCGGTACGCGTCGCCCTCGCGGATCGCGAGGGTGCGCAGCGCGGCGAGGTCCGAGCCCGCCTCGGGCTCGGAGAAGCCCTGACACCAGAGCACGTCACCCCGGGCGATGCGGGTCAGGTGCTCGCGCTTCTGCTCCTCGGTCCCGAACGCGAGGAGGGTCGGGCCGATCCAGTTCACGTTCATGTACTGCGGGCCGCGCGGCTCGCCCCGCGACCAGAGCTCCTCGCCGAGGATCGCGTGGCGCCAGGGGGGAGCGTCCGCTCCGCCCCAGGCGCGCGGCCAGTGCTGCACGAGCCAGCCGCGCCGCGCGAGCTCGGCGCAGAAGCCGCGGCAGCGCGCGACGACCCCCTCGCTGCCCGGGCCCTCCGCGGCGATCTCGTCCCAGTCCGGGGGCAGCTCGGCCTCGAGGAACGCGCAGAGCTCGCGCCGGTAGCGCGCGTCGTCGTCGGACCAGGCGAACTCCACGCGGGCTCGACCTCCGCACGCCTCGCCGGCGCCGCCCGCGCCCCCTCGCGGCCGGGAACGATCTGACGCTATATCAGATGGCGGGCCCGGACCAGCGGAGGG